>JBLHPD010000171.1:0-11229 GCA_047624165.1 Clostridium sp.
ATTTGATGGATTCTTTACAAAAGAAAATGTAGCGGATTTAACTGGTGCAACTTCAAAACAGTAGTTCTTTTAGCTTTGATTTTTCATTAGTACATTGTCTATTTCAAATTGTGATTTCCAGTCTTTAAAAAAGGGATTTCATAGGTTTAAATGGACTTGTAGAACTTATGGATGTTTTTAAATATTAAAAAAGGAGGAAGTTATGATAAAGGTTATTATTGCTGATGATTCTGCAATTAAATCAAGGTATTGTGAACCAGTTTATACAACAAAGCAGGAGGTTAAAGAACTGATGCCCTGTTATCCTTAAGGAAACAGGAGAATGTATAGGGCAGATTGTATATTTTTCAGTAGATAACAATAATCATTTTGCAGAAAGTGAATACTGCATTGGAAGTCGTTTTAAGGAACAGGTTTTGCAACTGAAGCCACAAAATCTGTATTCAATATGGATTTGATAAAATAAATTTTCATAAGGTGCAGATATGTCATAACTCAATAAATATTCCTTCTCGGAACGTCATTGAAAAATGTGGATTTATTTATGTAGGAGCATTACGGGATTTCTTTTGTATGGAGGGACAATATGTAGATAGGCTATATTACTCGATTTTGAAAGAAAAATTTATCTCCACAATTAACTTAGCATAAGTAATGTAATATTCCCTAAAGATAATATAGTTAAAGTGAAAAAACTTCCGCTAGAATGTAAGGTACTATTTTCATATATTGCTGAGAAATAATACAAAGACAGCGTAGGAACTGCTAATTGACCAAATAATTAGTAGTTAAGTAAAACTTCCAGTTTTTACTACGGCATCGAGGCGTTATAATAACTGGAAGTTGTTCGTTGCTATTTAGTATCATTCCATGCTATATTTATATTATTTTATATTCTACATCATCTCCTAATAATAGAAGTATATAGAGAGTCTATTATAAAAAAGTATGAAACATTAGAAGATTTAACTTGGAAGTTATTATCTAAGATATTTAAGGCTTCTGGTTTAGAAATAAATAATCCAAGAGCTTGTTATAAGTAAATTAAATGTACTTTACTGTTTATTTAATTAAGTTTATAGAAAGTACTTTGTTTAAAGGAGTGGTCAATATGTCGGTAACAATTAGAGATATAGCTAAAATCGTAGGAGTTAGTCATTCAACAGTATCACGAAGTTTAAATGATAGTCCATTAGTTGCACAAAAAACTAAGAGCAAAATTAAAAAAGTTGCAAATGATTTAGGGTTTGCATTTAATGCAAATGCAAGAAGTTTAAGTACAAACTCGATTGGTACAATAGGAGTAATATATCCTGAAAATTACGGAGAATTCGGACCAGGTTTATTTTATGGTTCGCTATTGAATGAATTAAGAGAAACTCTTGAAAAACATGAACTGGATAGTATTATTTCTTTTGTAAGTAATCGTTTCACAAAAGAGAATAATATTAAGAGACTTATACTTTCAAAAAAAATTGATGGATTAATTATTGTTTCATCTAATATTAATGGTATAGATGATGAGACAATGAATTTTATGCAATCTTCTAAAGTTCCCTATGTTTTCTTGCATCATATATCTAATTTGCGAAACATATCCAAAATAGATATGTTTTACACAGACAATTTTTCTGGTGGATACTTAGCCACCGAATATCTAATCAAAATTGGGCATAGAAATATTATGAGTATAACATCTAATAGTAATACGGAAGAATTTAATCAGAGAATTAGAGGATATAAAGAAGCTCTTAGAAATTACAATATACAAACACGTGACGAATACATCATTCATGGATATCCTGATATTAACTCAGGTTACAATATAATAATTGAAAAATTGAATTTTATAAAAGCTAATAAAATAACTGCTATTTTTGCACAAACAGATTTATTAGCTTTGGGCTGTCTACAGGCATTTAATGAACTTAAAATTGTAGTACCTAATGAAATTTCAATAGTAGGATATGATGATCTAGAATTAATAATGAATTTTAAACCAAATTTAACAACGATACATCAGCCTCGTAAAGAACTAGCAATTTTATCATGTGAAAGACTTATCCGATTAATTAATTCAAAACATGCGATAAAAAATGTAAATGTTATGATTAAACCTAAGCTTATCATTAGAGATTCTACTATGTTATTAATTAAATAATTAACGTAGTTAGATTAAATATTTTGTCGCATAAAGAAATTTATGTAAATAAATTGTTAAAAAAAGTCTAAAAAAATATTATGATATCCTTTACAAAACAACATTAATAGTATATATTATTATTATAGAATATTCTGAATTATTCGTAAAATGCACACGGGTGTAACAATTAAATATTTAGTTGTTTATATTTAATTGTTTATATCTAAAAACAAAATGCACACGTGTGTATTTAATATGTTATACATTTGATTTTAAACCAATTGTTGTAAACTTAGTCAAATTTAATTGATTATAATTTTCAGGAAATAAAACTTGAAAATTAAATATAAAAATTTGGGGGGAAAGTATTATGAAAAAGGTTAAAAGATTAATGGGAATTTCAATGGCATTGGTTTTAAGTTTTTCTTTACTTGCAGGATGTGGAGCTAAAAGCAGTTCTGAAACAAAGCAAAAGGTTATTGGTGTTGCTATTGCAGATTTTAGTGATCAATTTCAAGTATATGTTATGAATGGAATGAAAGAAACGGCAGCAAAATATCCAGATGTTAAAGTAATTTACGTAGATGCTAAGTATGATGGCCAAAAGCAGATATCAGAAGTTGAAAATTTAATTACTCAACAAGTTGATGCAATAGTAATATTTGCTGTAGATGATAATACAGCTATAGTAGCGGCTAAAAAAATTAATGAAGCTAAAATCCCATTGATTGCTGTTAACAGAGCATTACCTGATCCATCATTAGCAGTATCCTTTATAGGATCTGAGAATATTACATCAGGAGAAATTGAAATGACAGAATTGGCTAAACAATTAAACGGAAAAGGAAATATAGTAATTCTTAATGGAACAATGGGGACATCACCTCAAAGAGATAGACATACAGGTTATACAAATATATTGAAAAATTTTCCTGATATAAAGATAATAGCGGAAAACACTGCTGATTGGGCTAGAGATAAAGGTATGAAGATTACTGAAGATTGGCTACAAACAGGAAAGAAAATAGATGCTGTACTCGCTGAAAATGATGAAATGGCAATAGGAGCTCTTAAAGCTGTTATTGATGGTGGTTTTAAGGGAAAGATAAAAGTTTGCGGAATTGATGCTACTCCTGAAGCACTTGATTATGTTAAAAAAGGTGAATTAGCATTCACCGTATTCCAAGATGCACTTGGTCAGGGGCAAGGCTCAATAGATACTGCTTATAAAGTAATAATGAAAGAAAAAGTTGAAGAGAATATAGAAATACCTTATCAACTTGTAACAAAAGATAATGTAGATAAGTTCCTAGCTAAATAAAATCAAAAATAATAAATTTCAAATCAATAATGAATACCAAGTTTAAATTGGTATTCATTATCTAAAATAAGATGAGGTGAAATGGATGGAACAAGAATTCATACTAGAAATGGAAGGTATAACCAAAACTTTCCCTGGTGTTATAGCTTTAAACAATGTTCAATTAAAGGTTAGGAAAGGGTCTGTTCATGCATTATTAGGTGAAAATGGAGCAGGAAAATCCACATTAATGAAAATAATATTAGGTATATATCACACTGATACAGGAACAATTAAGTTTAAGGGAAAGCAATTAAAGATTTTAAAACCTAAAGATGCACTTGATGTTGGTATATCAATGATACATCAAGAATTAAGTCCTGTACCACAAATGACTATTGCAGAAAATATATACTTAGGCAGGGAATCCATGGTAGGTAAGTCATTTTGGGTAGATGATAAAGAAATGGAAAGAAAAACTACGAAATTGTTAAAAGAACTTGATCTTGATCTTGATCCAAATATGAAGATGTGCGAACTTTCTACAGCACTTACTCAAATGGTGGAGATTGCAAAATCAATTTCATATAATTCAGAATTGATAATAATGGATGAGCCAACTTCAGCTATAACAGAGAAAGAAGTAGATCATTTATTTAAAATAATTAAAAAGTTGCAAGGTAAGGGAGTTACAATCATCTACATTACTCATAAAATGGACGAAATATTTAAAATAGTTGATGAAACTACTATATTTAGAGATGGAGAGTTTGTATCAAGTTGTTATATTACAGATATTACACAAAGCAAATTAATTGAAATGATGGTTGGTAGAGAAATTAGTCAGCTATTTCCTAAGGAAAAAGCAAAAGTAGGGGACATTAAGCTGGAAGTCAAGAATGCCACTAGGAACGGAAAATTTAAGGATGCTAGTTTTAACATAAGAAAAGGTGAAATATTAGGGTTTGCTGGATTGATGGGTGCTGGGCGTTCTGAAATTATGGAATGTATATTTGGAATTGAAAAATTTGATAGTGGCGAAATATATATTGATGGTAAAAAGGTCAATATTAAGACTCCAAAGGATGCTATTAAAAATGGGATTGCATTTTTGACAGAGGATAGGAAATTAACAGGACTATTTCTCCCTATATCTGTAGCTGATAATATATATATGGCAAGTATTAATAGCTATATTAAATTCTCATTAATTAATTGGAAAAAAGTTAGAATAGATTGTGAAGAACAAAGAAAAAAAATGAATATAAAAACACCGAATTTACAACAAACAGTAAATAATTTAAGTGGTGGAAATCAGCAAAAGGTTCTGATTGCAAGATGGCTTTTGACACATCCAGATATTCTAATTCTTGATGAACCAACAAGAGGTATTGATGTAGGTGCAAAGGCTGAAATTCATGCTCTTATGTCCAAATTGGTACAACAAGGGAAATCAGTAATACTGATATCTTCGGAATTACCTGAAATTCTAGGTATGAGTGATAGAATAATCGTCATGCATGAAGGGAGAGTTACGGGAGAGATGAGCAGAGAAGAAGCTACCCAAGAAAAAATTATGCATTTTGCAACAGGTACACTTTAAAACGACAAATTACAATTATTAAGGGGTGAAGATTATGTTAAGCTTATCTAAATTAAAAAAAACTGGTGGGGGATTTAATACAAAAGAATTTATTAATAAATATGCGATTGTTCTAATTTTATTAGGTATGATGATATTCTTGTCAATTTTATCACCTGTTTTTTTAACCACAAGAAATTTAACTAATGTATTAAGACAGATTTCAGTAACTACAATTATAGGTTTTGGTGTAACATTTACTATAATTACTACCGGAATAGATTTATCTTCCGGCTCATTAGTGGCATTAGTCGGAGTTATAGCAGCGAGTTATGCTCATCCAGGTTCATCGATAATAGTTGCTATTTTAATAGGTTGTGCTGTTGGTGCTTTAGCCGGGCTTATAAATGGGAGCATTTCAGCTTATGGTAAAATCCCACCTTTTATTGCTACGCTAGGAATGATGATTGCCGCAAGAGGTGTGGCACTATTATATACAGGAGGTACACCTGTTACTAATTTATCACCAGCATTTCAATATATAGGCAGTGGTTATTTTCTTGGAGTGCCAGTTCCAATTATTATTATGTTATTGGTTGCTATAATTTCTCACATTTTATTGAAGCATACTAAATTTGGTAAATATACATTTGCAGTTGGAGGTAATGAAAGAGCTGCACTTGTTTCAGGAATCAATGTAAAGAAGCATTTAGTTCTTATATATGGTTACGCTGGTCTATTGTCAGGAATTGCAGCCATAGTTCTTGCTTCTAGACTTGATGCGGGTCAACCTACTGCTGGGTTAGCCTATGAATTTGACGCAATTACGGCTGCAGTTATAGGTGGTACGAGCTTGCTTGGAGGTGTAGGATCAATACCTGGAGTAATAGTTGGCGGACTAATAGTAGGGTTCTTAACTAATGGTCTTGATTTAATGAATGTATCATCATATTGGCAGCAAATATTAAAAGGTATAATAATCGTAGCAGCAGTTTTATTAGATAGATTTAAAAATAAATAATATATAGTTATTTAGGGAATACATTTTAAATGCTATACCTAGAATTTTAGAAATAGAATTCTTTCTATAATTTTTCATAATTATAACATATTATACAAAAAAATATAAAATGAAAAAAATAAAATAGGAGGATGTTATTTGTGAAAATTGGATTTAATGAAGCAACAACAATGGTAAAATCATCACTTGAGAAAGATTTAGAGCTATGTGAAAAATATGGATATGACTTAATTGAAATTAGAACAATGGATAAGTTGAAAGATTATTTTAAAACTCATACTATTGAAGAGCTTACAAATTACTTTAAAACTCACAAAATTAAACCTTATGCATTTAATACTCTAGAATTCTTTAATAATAGAGATGAAGCACGATATAGGGAAATAAAAGAAGAATTTCAGTACTTGTGCGAAGTAGGGGAAAAAATTGGTTGCAAAACTATTATTACAGTTCCTCTTGTAACTACTGAAAAGATCACAAAGACAAAAATCAAAGAAAGTTGTGTAAAAGTATTAAATGAGTTAGCTAACATTGGTGAAAAATACGGAATGAGAATATCAGTAGAGTTTTTAGGACATCCACAGGCAACAGTGAATACATTTGGTGAAGCTTATGACATTATAAAAACTGTAAACAGAGATAATGTAGGTATAACTTTAGACTGTTTTCATTTCCATGGAATGGGATCAAGACTTGAAGATTTAAAGAATGCAGATAAATCTAAGATATTTGTAGTTCATATAAATGATACTGAAGATTTCCCAATTGGTATATTGACAGATGTAGATAGATTATGGCCTGGAGAGGGTGCAATAGATCTAGATGGAATATTCTCTACATTAAAGGAAATAGGTTATAGCGAAATGGCATCAGTGGAATTATTTAGACCAGAATATTATGAATTAGAAGTAGAAGATACAATTAGAATTGCCAAAGAAAAGACAGTAGCCGTGGTTGGAAAGTATTTTGATGTTAAATAATTAGGAACGTATTAACTAGTGTAAGTAAAGAGATTATTCGTTAAATGTATGAGTGATTTCTAATCAAACTTATAACTAAATTATACAAGGGAGGAAGGTGTATATGAGTATTAAAGTAGCAATAGGACCATGTTGTTGGGGCGTAGATGATCCCAACAATCCATATCTTCCAGATTGGAAGTTAGTATTAAGAGAAGCTGCGCAAGCAGGATACAAAGGAATTGAGCTGGGACCTTATGGATATCTTCCTTTAAATACTAATGAAGTAAAGGCAGAGTTAGACAAGAATGATCTCATAATAGTTGCAGGTACTATATTTGAGGATTTACTCAGTGTAGAAAATAGGGATAATCTTCTTAAAATCACTAAGGACATTTGTTCATTGATTACCCAGTTGCCACTTGTACCTAAAGAGAAAAATCAGCATTATCCAACACCATATCTTACTGTTATAGATTTTGGACATAAGGAACGTAGTATGGTAGCAGGGCATTATGACAAAGCACCACGCCTATCAAAAAAGCAATGGGGCGAGATGATGGATAATATTAGAGCGATTGCAAAACTATCGTGGGATAGTTATGGAGTTAGAGCAGTTATTCATCCCCATGCAGGAGGGTATATAGAGTTTGAGGATGAAATAAAGCAAGTCCTTGAAGATATTCCCTATAATATTGCCGGAATTTGTCTTGATACAGGGCATTTATATTATTCAGGTATGGATCCTGTACAATGGATACGCGACAATGCAGAGAGGTTGGATTATATTCACTTTAAGGATATTAATAAGGAAGAATATAATAAAGTGATGGCGGTTGAATTAGATTTTTTTGATGCATGCGCTCAAGGCGTAATGTGCCCAATTGGCAAAGGAATTGTGGATTATAGTAATATAAATAAATTGTTAAAGGAAATTAACTATCAAGGTTGGATTACAATAGAGCAAGAAAGGGATCCAAGAAATTCAGGTACAAGTCTACAAGATGTCTCAGAAAGTTTTCAGTATTTGAAAAGTGTAGGTTATTAAATATTACAGGGAGAGGAGTTTTTTATAATGATTAATGGTGAAAAATGTTTAGAAAGACCAATTCGTTGGGCTATGGTCGGTGGAGGCCGTGGTAGCCAAATAGGATATAGTCACAGATGTGCGGCACTTAGAGACAAATGTTTTGATCTAGTGGCAGGGGTATTTGATATTAATGCAGAAAGAGGCAAAGATTTTGGAATCAGTATAGGGGTTGACCCAGATAGATGCTATCCAGACTATGGCACTATGTTTTCAGAAGAAGCAAAGCGTCCTGATGGTATTGAAACTGTATCTATCGCAACACCAAATGGAACCCATTTTAGCATATGTAAGGCTGCTTTAGAAGCAGGACTTAATGTAGTCTGTGAAAAGCCTCTATGTTTTACAGTAGAAGAAGCAACAATCTTAGTCAAACTGGCAGAAAAGATGAAAAGAATTGTTGGAATAACATATGGCTATGCAGGTCACCAAATGATTCAGCAAGCAAAAAAAATGATTGATAACGGTGAATTAGGTGAAATTCGTATTGTAGATATGCAATTTGCACATGGTGGAAATACCACTGCAAATGAGGCAACTAGTGCAGCAACAAAATGGAGAGTAGACCCTAAGGTTGCAGGGCCTACTTATGTATTGGGAGATATTGGAACTCATCCATTGTATATATCCGAAGTAATGATGCCTAATATGAAAATTAAAAGTCTAATGTGTACAAGGCAAAGCTTTATTAAGAGCCGTGCACCATTAGAAGATAATGCATTTGTTATTATGAATTATGATAATGGAGCTGTTGGAACTCTATGGGCTAGTGGAGTTAATGCGGGTTCAATGCATGGTCAAAAAATTAGAGTAATTGGATCTATAGCAAGTATCGAGTGGTGGGATGAGCGCCCAAATCAATTGAGATATGAGATTCAAGGTAAAGCAGCACAGGTTTTAGAAAGAGGAACTGATGTTCTTTATAAAGAAGCACTTGTTGATGACCGTATAGGTGGGGGCCATCCAGAAGGCCTGTTTGAAGCATGGGCTAATCTTTATCGAAGGTTTGCTTTAGCAATGCAGGCGATAAATAAAGATGATACTGAGTTCCTAAAAGATTTTTGGTATCCTGATATATATGCTGGATATGAGGGTGTTAGATGGATTGAAAATTGTGTAAGATCTGCTGATAATGGAGCGGTATGGGTGGATTATAAATAGTATGCAAGGATTTAAATGAATAAAAAAAAGATAGTGCTTATATCGAATATGGGAGAGTGTTAATTATGAAAAAAGCAATTCATTCTAAATCTATTTTCAAAAGTAATATTGCTACTGACATGAAAATTGCAAGAGAGTGCGGTTTTCAATATATGGAAATAGTTGCAACAAAGGTTGCAAGTTATCTTGAACAATTTACATTAAATGATCTTAATAATTTACTAAAAGATAATTCAATAATACCAGCGGCCATAAATGATATTGCACATGTGGAAAGAACAGAACCAAAAGAAATAGAAAGAATGCTTAAGGAAGCTGAATACTTTTCTTCAATAGCAAAAGCTATTGGATGCCCTACAATACAACTTGTTCCATTATGTGCATTAGAAGGTAGACCATGGGAAGAAATTTTAAGGATAACATCAGATAATATAAGAAAAATTTGTGATATAGGTAGCAAATATGGAATTAGATTTCAGCTAGAGCCAGTTGCTTGGTCTCCGATACATTCACTTTCACAAAGTCTTGAATTAATAAAGTTAGTAGATAGAGATAATTTGGGTATGGTTATTGACTTCTGGCACTTATGGTCAGGTGGAGAAACAGTTCCTGAGGAAGTAGCTAAACTTGATAAATCACTAATATATAATATACATTTCTGCGATGGAAAAAAACAAGCAAAAGATACTGTTTGTGATGAGACTATTTTAAGAGGAGTTTATCCAGGAGAAGGTGACATTCCTTTAAAGGAATGGATTGATGCTGTTAAAGCGACTGGTTATGATGGGGTATGGGCTTGTGAACTTGTAAGTGCAAAGCATTGGGAATGTGATGTGTTTGATGTGGCCTCAACACTTTCAAAGAAAATGGATGAATATATTTTATAGAAAACATTTCAAAATATAAGCTGGATAAAAGGAGACATAAAAAATGAATGGTCTAGATTTTAATAAAGAGGCTCCTTTAGATTTTATAGCAATAGGAAGAATAGGAGTAGATTTGTACCCTAATCAAATGAATGTACCTATGGAGGATACACTTACATTTGTAAAGAGTGTTGGTGGATCACCTGCGAATATTGCAGTTGGAATGGCTAGGCTTGGAATGAAAACAGGATTCGTAGGTAAAGTTGCGGATGATGCTTTTGGTAGATATATCATTAACTTCTTCAATAAAGAAGGCATAGATACATCAAATGTATTTGTAGATAAATCTGGTGCAGTAAATGGAATTTCATTAACCGAGGTAAAAAGTCCAAATGAATGTGGCGTTATTATGTATAGAGATAACGTAGCTGATTTAAAAATTTCTCTAGAAGATATCAACAAAGAATATATAAAAAGTTCAAAAATATTCTTAATATCAGGGACTGCATTATCGAAAAGTCCCTCTAGAGAAGCTGTATTATTAGCAGTTGAACTGGCAAGAAAAAATAAGGTGATAGTATTTTTGGATATTGACTACAGAGCAGCAGCATGGTCATCTATCGCGGAAGCTTCGGTATATTACAAATTAATTGCTGAAAAATCAGATGTTGTAATCGGAACAAGAGAAGAATTTGATGTTTTAGAGTTTAATGTAGATTCTGGAAACAATGATGATTATAAAACAGCAAAGAGATTTTTTGATTATAATGCAAAAATAGTTATTGTCAAACATGGTGAAGATGGCTCAATTGCATATACTAAATCGGGAGAAGTGTATAAAGGCGGGATATTTAGAACTAAGTTTTTGAAGACATACGGGGCGGGGGATTCTTTTGCTTCAGCATTTACCTACGGAGTTCTTCAAGAGTGGACGTTAGATAAATGTCTTGAATTTGGAGCTGCTTCAGCTTCAATAGTAATATCAAGAACAAAATGTGCTGAATCAATGGCCGGTGCAAAAGAAATAAGGGAATATATTGAAAATTATAAAAACTCAGCTGTAGATGATTTAAGTGAAATGAGGTGATTTAAAAAATGTTAGCAAACTTT
>JBLHPD010000172.1:0-11202 GCA_047624165.1 Clostridium sp.
GAATATGCCTTGGAAACATTGAATATCATTATTTTGCTGGATATAGTGGTGGTGCAAAGGCAATTATGCCTGGAGTTTCTACTAGAGCGGCTATTCAAGCAAATCACAGTAGAATGCTTGAGTCAGAAGCTAAAATTGGAAACTTGGATACTAATCCGGTTAGACAAGATTTGGAGGAGGCAATTGAGTACTGTCCTATAGATTTTATTGTAAATGTAGTTTTGGGAAAAAATAAACAAATAATAAAAGCAGTAGCAGGACATTATATCAAGGCTCACAGAGAAGGATGTAAGTTTTTGGATGTAGCTAATAAAATAGTAATAGAAAGTAAAGCAGACATAGTCGTTGCAACTCCAGGTGGATACCCAAAAGATATTAATATGTATCAGTCTCAAAAAGCATTAGATAATGCAAAACATGCAGTTAAAAAGGGAGGCATTATAATTTTAGTAGCTTCCTGCGTAGAGGGACTTGGCGAAAAGGTATTTGAAAGATGGATGCTTGGAGCAACTTCTCCTGAGAGCTTAATCGAGGATATACAAAAGAACTTTGAACTTGGAGGACATAAAGCAGCAGCAATTGCAATGGTACTTCAAGACTCTAAAATATTTTTAGTGTCAGAAATGGAAACAGATTTTACACGGAAGATATTTATGGAACCTTTTAGTGATGTTCAATCAGCCGTAGATAAAGCTTTTAAGGAGCAAGGCAAGGATGCTAAAGTTTTGGTAATGCCATATGGGGGATCTACATTACCCGTAAGCAAATAAGGTAATAAAATGTTGAGGTGGATCTTTCATAAAACAATAAATAAGGCATGATTTTTTATTAATTATGTATGTTCGAAAAAATACTATTGGAGGAATTATGTTAATGGAAAGTTTCTTCAACCAAAAACGCAGGTAAAATCTATGTAGCGTATAGAATGCATTTTAGATGACTATAGTCAGTTTCTGGTATGATAAAACATAAAATAAGTATTAAATTTGAGACCACAAATAAAGTTTTAGAAATTGCTCATGAAGTATTTGATGAGGATGTAGTAAGAAAAGAGCTTAGAGTTGTTCATACCATTACAAATGCTAATAACAATATTGTGAAAAATTACAATGAAAGATAAGCATACGCTAGGTAAAAACTCTAGAAATATTACAAGATGTATTGAAATTGTAAGAGAAGAAGTTGAGTCAATATATAATAAATAAATATAAATAAGAATGAGAGGTAATACATTCTTATTAATAATGAGGATGCGATATCTGATGCAGTGCTATAAGAAAGGAAAGTTAAGCTATATGAATAATGACAAACAGTTTTTTAAAAATTTTGCTATCCTTACATTTAGTATTGCTCTACAAAACTTAATTACATACAGTGTAAATCTTACCGATAACATGATGCTTGGGGCATACAGTGAAAACGCACTATCCGGAGCTGCGCTCGCCAATCAGATTCAGTTTTTTTTACAAATGCTGATTGCTGGAATAGGAGAAGGAATTGTAATATTAGGTGTTCAGTATTGGGGGAGAAAAAGGCTCGAACCTATTAAAAAAATCATTGTAGTTGGGCTGTGGATTAGTATGCTGGGAAGTGGAATTTTATTTGTAATTGTTATTTGTTTCCCAAGTCAGGTTTTAGGACTACTTACATCAGATGTGGAAGTAATTAATGAGGGTGTTAAATTTCTACGTATTATTTGTTTTACATACATGATTTTTGCTATAACATATACTCTTATAGCCTCACTCCGAAGTGTTGGTGTGGTAAAAATTGGATATATTATTCCGATTTTTACATTAATTATCAATGCCTCTTTGAATTATTGCTTAATATACGGTAATTTTGGAATGCCAGCGCTTGGTGTACAAGGCTCGGCAATTGCCACATTGGTCTCTCGAATTGTTGAACTAATTATCGTTTTACTATTTTTAAAATTCCATGACCATAAATTCAATTTGTGCTTGAAAGAAGTCATAAAAGTAGATTTCAGTTATTTTAAAGACTACTTTCACGTTGCAATGCCTGTTATCATATCTAATTCGTTGTGGGGATTCGCTTTGGGGGTTCAGACTGCGATTTTGGGTCATATGGGTACAGAAGCTATTTCAGCAAACAGTATAGCAATGATTTTGTTCCAGATGACCTCTGTTGTGTCTTACGGAGCAGCTAGTGCCGCTGGTATGATGACGGGAAAGGCTGTGGGCGAAGGAGATCTAGAAAAGATAAAGCGAAATACTCAGACATTTCAATTGCTGTTCATTTTCATTGGAATATTTACTGGGTTAACTATTTTTCTTCTGAGAGACTTCATAATACAGTTTTACACAATTTCAGATGTATCTAAAGCGTTGACTAAACAGTTCATGACCATTTTGGCTATTACTTCTGTTGGTACGTCTTATCAAATGGCTACACTAACTGGTATTGTACGAGGAGGGGGGGATACTAAATTTCCGCTGATTAATGATATGATTTTTATGTGGCTTATTGTCATTCCATCTTCGGCATTATCAGCATTTTATTTCCATTTTACTCCTATAATTGTTTTTGCCTGCCTAAAGAGTGATCAAATTTTAAAATGTTTTGTTGCGGTTATTAAGGTCAATCAATATAATTGGATTAATCAAGTTATAAAGATTATACAACCAGGGTGATAAATGATTAGTAGATATCTAATATTTGTGTTTGTTATTATAATAATATTTTAAAAAGTATTATAAAATCCTTTACATAGAAAACAACCGATGCTATAATAAAAACAACACAAGGAATACGTAGTCCGTATGGGAGAAATGACATGACAAAAAACAAGAATTCTTTTAATAAGTCCAATTTAAGTAAAGTGATTACATCAGTTGATGTGGCTAAATTAGCTGGAGTTTCGCAATCATCAGTATCGCGAGTTTTGAATGCAGATTCCAGCAGGGGAGTAAAACAGAAAACCAGAGAAAAGGTCTTAGCAGCAGCTGAAGAATTGGGTTATAATGCTAATATTATAGCTAGAAGTATGATATCACATAAGACTGATATTATAGGCGTTGTTATAGGTAATCCAGTAGGCCCTTTTTATTCCAAGATAATGATGAATCTAATGACTAAAATACAGGAGAGAGGTAAGCAATGCTTGATGTTCACAGTAGAATCGGGAGAGGATATAGGTAAAATTCTTCAAAGGGTTTTTCAATATCAAGTTGATGGTATTATTATAACTTCAGCAGCTTTATCTAATGAAATGGCTAATAGTTGCATTCGAAATGAAACACCAATAGTCCTTTTTAATAGATTTGTGGCAGGTTTGAATATAAGTTCTGTATATTGTGATAATATTGAAGCAGGAAGAATTGTGGCTCAGAACCTTTGGGAAAAGGGTCATAAGAAAATCGCTTATATAGGCTACGAAAAGGATGCAGCTTCTGAAATGGAAAAAAAGATTGGATTTTATGGAAAGCTTAGAGAGTATGGAGTTTATAACATAATAGAAGAACGAGCTGATTATACTTATGAATCTGGTTATAAGGCTGCAATTAGATTGCTTAGGCAGGGAAATATACCAGATGCAATATTTTGTTCAAGTGATCTTATTGCTATAGGCGCGATGGATGCAGCCAGATTTGAAATGGGACTTAAAGTTCCAGAAGATATATCAATTGTAGGCTTTGACAATATTTCTATGGCTGCATGGTCATCTTATGATTTAACAACAGTCCATCAACCCGTTGATGAATTAGGTGATGAAACTATGGATGTTTTATGTGAGCTTATTGAAAATCCAGGCAAAGCCCCAATTACACGAATGTTAAGAATGGAGTTTATCGAGAGAAGTTCTACGGGTAAAGTTAAATAAAAGATTACTTAGGTAATTTTTTATTTATAGTTTTGGAATACGTATTCCAAAGTATATTAAAAGTAGCAAATAATGTTCTCAACTTTAAACATATCAGGGATTGAAAGTTTACAGTTAGGTTATCTAATATATATTATGAGGGGGCAATTAAATGACAATTGAAAAAGGCACTTACTCAAAGGATGTAAAAGGTATTAAAGAATTAATAGAAGGTAAAGAAACAAATGAATCAGTAAGAGAGGTCAGTAAAAAGACTGTTAGTGAAGAAAATAACAAGATATTCTTTGGTGATTCCAATGAAGTTAAATCTTTAAGATATTGTGACTATAATGACTATGAAAAAAATACAGAAAAGAAAGAAAGTTTCAAGGGTTTTGATGAAGATTATAATGACTTTGTTGATTACATTATGAAGATTACCCATAGAATTTGGGAAGAAAAAGGTATTGGAATTATATATGATACCTACCACAATAATGTAGTTATGCATGCAGGTACACAAAATATTACTGGTATTAAGGAAGTTATAGCTGGAACAATTCAAACATTGCATGCTTTTCCAGATAGAAGATTAATAGGTCAAAATGTTGTATGGTCAAAATTTGATGAGAATGGATATTTTTCTTCTCACAGGATTATATCTACGGCTACTAATTTAGGAGACAGCAGTTTTGGTCCTGCTACAGGACGGAAAATAAACTTTAGAACCGCTGTTGAATGTGCTGTAGAAGATAATAGAATACATGAGGAATGGCTAGTAAGAGATAATCTATGGATTGTAAAGCAGTTAGGATTTGATCCACATGAATTAGCTAAAGGATTAGCAAAAGCAACAGCAGGTAAATCCCCTGCACTGCAAAGCAGATTTGGATTATGTGAGGCTATGGAAGGACAATTCATACCTAAGATTTACACTGCAAAGGATTCATCAGTGGGCGAAATGCTACTTGAAATGACTAGCAGAATTTATAACTACAAGCTTTTTAACGAAGTGAAAAAATATTATCATGAAAATGCTGTACTTCACTATATTTGTGATAGGGATCTAGTTGGTTATAATGAGATTCAAGGCATGATGCTCAGCTTGTTTGCATCAGTACCAAATGCAAGTTTTGAGGTGGACAGGGTTACTTATAATCAAAGAGCTAAGGAAAATGAATGGGATGCAGCAGTTAGGTGGAGAATAAGAGGATTGCATGAGGGTATTGGATTTTTCGGTAAACCATCCGGAAAGCCAATAGAGATATTTGGCATCAACCATTATCATATATCCAAGAACAAAGTTAAAGAAGAATGGATGACTTTTGACGGGATGGATGTTTTACGTCAAGTATATTTAGAAACAGATGACAAATATTACAGTAGTGAAGATAATTAGGAAATAATATTAGATACAGTATTTTATATAAATATAGTTAAATTCACACATATTAAAAGCTGCAATTTATTTAGAAAGATATATTTAGAAAGATATATTTTATTAAGGGGGATTTGTAAAAATGAGTGAAACAACAGTAGAAACGACGGTTAGTGAAGGCATTATTCTAGGAAAGGGTCTTACTCCTACTCAAAGGAATTTAGCATTCGCATCTATATTGGTTATTTACTTTTTCTATTGCTATAATTTTATGGTAGGTATTTTTGTAAAGCCAACTATGATTTACACAATTGCCGAAGGTGGTTTTGCTTTTACGCTTAAACAGACAGAGTCAATTTTTGCAATAATGTCATTTGCAACAATACCAGGTACGATTGTATTTGGTTGGCTTTCTTCAAAAATAGGAAAAAAGAGAACCCTTATGGCAGTAGCTATAATGATTGCAGCTACAACCTTTTTACCAATGATGAGTCCAACAAGCTATATGCTTTGGAAAATAGCACGTTTTACAACAGGATTTGCACTTGGTGGAGTGTTTGGAACAGCTGTGCCACTTGTAATAGAGATGTACCCACAAAAATACCGTGGTAAGCTTGCAGCAATTCTTACAAGTACATTTTCTATTGCAATGATCTTTGGTGGAAAACTTTATGGTGTCCTTGGAGATGCCAATTGGAAGTTACTTATGTATACAGCTATTATACCGCCAGTAATAGGAGCTATACTTGTATATTTTTCAGTTCCAGATGATAAAGAATACACTACAAATCTTATAAAAAATGCCAAGGAAAAAGGCGAGAAAATTAGTTACTTAAGCATGTACAAAGGAAAGTATCTGTGGATAGGTATTGGCGTTATACTTCTATCAGGTGCGAACTTCACTGCTTACTCTGCCTTCTCAAACAACGCCACAACTTATTTGAAAACAGTACTAGGGTTAAGTGCAGCAACAGCAGGTTCAATTTATAGCTTGCAAGGAATTGGTCAATTAGTTGGTTATAATGTGTGGGGTTTTTTAGCAGATAAATTTGGTAGAAAAATTCCAGCAATAGGTATGATTCTAAGTGCCATTTGTGTACTTATGTATATGCAGTTTGGACCAAATGATGTTAACAGTTTCAAACTTATATCTGTATTTTTAGGATTTAGTGTTGGGTTCTCAGGTGCTTGGGGAGCTTACTATACAGAATTATTCCCACGTAGATTTAGTTCCTTGGCACCAGGAATCTCATTCAATGGTGGACGTTTGATTTCTACATTTGCACTACCTGCTATAGCAGGAGTTGCGGCTACTTCAGCAGGAATGTTAGGGATTTTTAAGATATCGATGTTTGTCTTTGTGGTTGGAGCTATAATTTGGATAGTTCTACCTGAAACTCTGAATAAAGTAAGAGAAGACTAATATATTGGAATTTATATATTTAACTATTGAAAAATAAAAAATATAAATCAAGGTTAATACAAGAGCCTTGATTTTAGGAGGTCATTATGAGTAAATATCAAGAGGCAAAAAAAGTAGTAAGAAACTATTTTGATGCATTAGAGAATTCAACACCTGAAAATGTATCAAGTGTGTTAAAAGAATTTACTGGCGAAAATTATTTATGGAGAGGTGTTTACCCCTTCCGTGAGCAACATGGTGCAGAGGCAGCAGCAGTAAAATTTTGGGCTCCACTGATGAGCTCAGTAAAACATATGCAACGACGCCAGGATATATTTATTGGGGGAACTAACGAAATTAGCGACGAACAATGGGTAATGAGTATGGGGCATTTTATGGGGCTCTTTGATTCTGACTGGATGGGTGTAAGACGTACAGGGAAAATGATAAGCCTAAGATATGCAGAGTTTAGCTGTGTGGAGAATGGTAAAATTACTAAAACAGGATTATTCGTTGATATTATTGGGTTTATGCTACAGGCAGGAGTAAATCCCCTACCACCTTCAACAGGATCATACTTTGTGTATCCAGGTCCAAGAAATCATGATGGACTTCTTTTTGAAGATGCACCAGAGGAAGAAGGAGTTGCAACATTGGCTCTTGTTAACAAAATGGTTGATGATCTGTCAGCACTTAATGTTAGCGGTGCCATGGGATGCCCTCCAGAGGTATTAGAGAAATCCTGGTCCAAGGATATGATTTGGTATGGACCAGGTGGAATCGGGGCAAGTTATACTATTCCAAGATATCAAAAGCAGCATCAATTACCTTTCAGAAACAATTTAAAGGATAAAAAATTTAATGGTCATGTTTGCCGTTTTGCAGAAGGAAATTTCGCTTGCTTTTTCGGTTGGCCAAACTTATCTAATACACCAAGTGGAGGTTTTTTAGGATTACCAGGAGGAGAGATTCGTGCTGATATGCAGGTGGTAGATTTGTATTGTCGTCAAGGGGATAAGCTTTCAGAAAATTGGGTGCTTATTGACTTGCCTTATTGGTTAAAGCAGCAGGGCGTGGATATCTTTGAACGTACGGAGCAAATACTAAACCCAAAGCTGTAAATTTTTGATTTGAATAAGAGGTATTTTCACGTGCCTCTTATTTGTATTTATTAAGATAAATATATAAAAATTTATTAATTATGTTTAGAGTGCAGTTAATAGAGTTAAATATTGCGCATTATTATAAAGGAGGGTTCTAAAAATGATTTCAACGATTGATTGTACAATCATAGTAGTTTATATATTGGGCATGTTAGTTATTGGCTACTTTGTGGGTAAAGGCAACAAAACGCAAGAAGATTATTTTCTAGCAGGTAGATCAATGCCTTGGCTACCAATCGCAATATCTGTGGCGGCTACTATGATTAGTGCTAATAGTTTTATTGGTGCACCAGGTTGGGCATATGGATCGGGAATCACACCATTTATGGTGAATATTACAGTGCCACTTGCAATTTTTTTTGCGATTTATGTTACAATTCCTGTAATGTACCAGTTAAAGATTACCACTGTATATCAATACATGGAATATAGATTAGGACCCATAAGCAGAATGATGACAGTTTTACAATTCTTTATTAATTCATTGATTCAAGTAAGCTCCATGGTATTTATCCCAGCACTTATATTACAAAATATTACTGGTTGGTCATTAGAAGTAATAGTTCCATTAATCGTCATTGCTTCAATCATCTATACATTGTTAGGTGGAATCAAAGCAGTTATTTGGACAGATGTAGTTCAAACTGTAATTATTTGGGGTGGATTATTCCTAGCTATTATAATTGCTTTAAAACAATTAAATATGGGCTTTTTCGAAACACTTAGGGTGGCAAAAGAAGCCGAAAAGCTGAGAGCCTTAGATTTTAAATTTAGTATAACGAACACAAATGCATTTTGGGCATCTCTTATTGGGGGTACGGTTATGTGGGTAAGGTATTTCTGTTTTGACCAAACCCAAATTCAAAGAATTTTAACAGCTAAGTCTATGAAGGGAATTAAGAGCTCTTATTTAACAAGTGCCATTATTATGAATGTTATGTACTTCCTAATGCTATTAGTTGGTCTAATTCTTTGGGTATTCTATAATGGAAAAGAGTTCGATTCTTCTAACCAAGTTATGATTGGATTTCTTTTAGAAAACATTCCGGTTGGAATCTTAGGTATAGTGATTGCTGGTGTATTTGCTGCGGCCATGTCAAGCATTGATTCCTTGCTAAATTCCATGACAACAGTATTCATTAAAGATATCTATGAGAAATATTACCACAAGCAGGAAGGTGAAGCTTCACTTAAGGTGACAATGATGATCTCTGCTGTATTTGGCGTAATTATTATATTTGTAGTTATTTTAGGATTTGGAGGTACGGTTAAATCAGTCCTCGATGTAGTTGGAAAATATATTTCATATTTATCAGGTCCTGCAGCGGGAGCTTTCATACTGGCTATGTTTACATACAAGGCCAACGATAAAGGTGTTGCTACCGGATTTATTATTGGTTTTTTAGGAGGGTTTTGGATTGCTAAATCTTTAGAAATAAGTTGGCTATGGAATCCTGCTATTGGATGCACATTAACTTTTGTTATGGGGTATATTGCTAGTATGATATTTCCTGATAGCAGAACAGTTCAAGATTATAAGCAATATACTGCTAAAGGCATGAGAGAAAATATGTTGGTAGATGGAGAGGTAGTGGATGAAGAAGGAGTTTCAATACTTCCTTTTCAAATGGACAAATATGCTATTGGTGCTCTAGTATTCTTCTTTGCACAATATATTTTCTTGGCATTAATTCAATAATCAATTGACTGGCATATAAAAAATCTTAGTTTTAAAAATTTATTTTAAAACTGAGGTTTTTTTATTTTGAAACGAATAGTAACAAAAATTAAAAATTCATTTCCGATTTTTATAAGGCATCTGTCGCCTTTCAGATATTGGAAGTGAGCAGACAATATCTGTTGTTACTAAGACATGTTTATAAAGAAGCTGATATTGAAGATACCGTTTGTTTTTAATCAACAAGATATACAGATTAATTTGAGCATCGGAATAAGTATATTTCCAGATTCCACGCAGAATTTGGACGTGATATTTTAAAACCTTATATTGCATGTTATGTTATCAGAAAACTTATAAGTTTTTCCCTTATAAGTAACTTGATAATCTATTTTAACAGTAGTTTTATTATTTTACTTTAAAATAATAAATTATACAAATGTAAATTATGGTTAATTACAAAGACCTCCGATCTATGGCTATGCATCCCACTAGGGTAACTGTGAGAGCGCCAAGATAAGGGCGTATCATATAGCGGGCGGAAACCCCGCTGAGAAAGGTCTAACAAACCACTCATAGCGAGTCTTGGACATCATAGGGTAACTTATGATGTTAAGCGTAGACAGTTAGATAGTAGGCGGAAAGCGTAAGGTTGAAGGAATTGAGCCTCGAAATACCTATCGGGAAGGCTGATACTGTTCACAGAGTAGAAAGCAATATCCGTATATTCGATAAGTGAGAATATGCGGGCTTCCTCGGGGTCGGAGACCTTCGCATGCTAGACATTGATATGATACAGTCAACTTGGGAGACCCTGTTGCTCTTTACTCAGAGAAAGTAGGATTAACCAAGCGATAACAAAGCAAGGAAGTCCAATGCAACAGGGAGTCGGATTACTGCATAGTACCGAAGAAGTAGAGTAATTCCTATGGAGGGAAGGCGGTTACACAACATTGACCTTAAAGAGAAACATGTGCTTCACGCAGAGGGAGGAAAACAGATGGCAACGCAACTGGAAAGGATAGCAGAAGTAGCAAAAGCTAAACCTAAAGAGAAATTTACATCGCTAATGCACCTAATAAACAAAGAAACAGTGATACAAAGCCATAAAGAAATGAGTGGAAAGAAAGTAGCAGGAGTTGACCAAGTAACAAAGGAAATGTATAACGAAAGGCTAGAGGAAAATGTGGAAGAATTAATAGCTCGAATGAAAAGACAAGCATATAAACCACAGCCAGCCAGGAGAGTATACATACCAAAACCAGGAACTGATAATAAAAGACCTCTTGGCATTCCTTCGTATGAAGACAAACTTGTACAATCCACTCTAGCAAGAACATTGAATGCGATATATGAACAAGATTTTATGGAATGCTCATTTGGGTTTAGACCCAACAGAGGGTGCCATGATGCGTTGAAATTATTGGACAAGATATTAAACAAAAGTGATATTAAATATGTAGTAGATGCTGATATTCGAGGTTTCTTTGACAATGTGAATCATGAATGGATGATGAAATTTATAGCACATAGGATAGAGGATACTAATATACATAGGCTTATTTCAAGAATGTTAAAAGCAGGAATAATTGAAGCTGGCATTAAGTATGATACACCACAAGGAACCCCGCAAGGGGTCAATGTCATCAATGTAGTCTTCAAATTATTTGCAATTTAGAGCCTAAACGTAAAAAAACTACTACAAACATAAATATTTTCAGTCTGATTTATAGGATTTATGAGTAAATATAAATTAAT
>JBLHPD010000173.1:0-11107 GCA_047624165.1 Clostridium sp.
TTAATCCCTATGTCTAACTCATGTAGTTCATCTTCCATACCATAAATAATTGAGTTTTCTACAATTGGTTGTAAAATAAGTTTTGGAACAGTAAGTTCCTTGCAGCTCTCATCAATATTATACTTTATATTTATGCATGTACTAAAGCGTAACTTTTGAATTAACATATAATTTTTTACATAATCAATTTCTTCTTGTAGTGTAATCATTTCCTTACCTAAGTTAATACTTATACGAAGCAACTTCACAAGAGCCGTAATTGCTTTACTTACAGCATTATTGCCTTGAATTTTCGCCATCCATTTTATTGTATTTAATGTATTATATAAAAAATGAGGATTTATTTGTGCATGAAGTGCTTCCAGCTCAACCTCTTTCTTTTCCTGTTCTTCTCTGATTAATTTATTAATTAGCACCTGAGTTTCTGAAATCATATTGTTTAAACTGTGGCCAAGCTGCCCTATTTCATCACTTGACTTAACATCCATTCTTGCGGTTAAATCACCTTGTTCAACTTTTTTTATAACACCCCTCATTCTCATCATAGGCTCTGTATATCTGTATGAGAAAAGTAGCATGAATAAGACAATAACAATGCCATATATTAAACCACCTACAATAAAATATTTCTGTATTTGATTTATTTCTTTATATAAATAATCCGTTGATATTGTTTTTATTATTTTCCAATTGCTACCTTCAATAGTTGAATAGATTGCAACTTTGTCAATATTGGCTTTGTACTGAATATAATTATGACCATTTTTATCGGCTAGTACCGCCTTTGCAAAAGGCTGTTCCAAAATCGTTTTGCCTATTTTATTTTTATTGGAATGGCTTATGATTGTTCCCTTATCATCACATATAAATACTTCTTCACCCTTTTCATCAACTATCCCTGTATACGCCTTCTCTAAAATAAACTCTTCAATGTCAATTAGCAAATATCCATAATCATCTAAGGTATTAAAATCGATAATCTTACGCCCAAGTGTAAAATAGTATTTCTTAAATTCTCCTGATAAAATCCCTATTTTCTCACTTTTCGTAGGTATCCAAAGTGGCTGACCTGTTGAGATTACCAAGATCTCATTCACTTTTTGCTGTTTATCGATTTTTTTGGCACCAACAGAAAAATGAACACCATCTAAAACCAAGTCTATAACTTCAATATCATCTCTAGAAGTTATAAAGCTCCTAAGTACCTTATTAAAATTCTCTTTTTTAGAATCTGATTTATTTCTTAGCGCATAAAGTAGTTCACTATTTGATATAACCACCGTGGAAAATTCCTGCATATCGTTAAGTATGAAACTTATTTTTTCACCCGTTTCATAAACAGATTGAATTGCAGTTTTTGTATATTTTTCCTTGATTATTTTTCTAACAGTAGTAGAATAAGTAACTGATATCACAAAAACAGGTATTGCAATTAAAACAACTGCTATAATGCCAATCTTAAATCGTAGCGAATGAAATAATTTTATTCTGCTCAATAATACCCTCCTATCAATTTACTTCTCATCCTTAATCTTCTCTAGTTCATCATATATTTTAAGTCCTGTTTTCTTACTATTTAAATTGAATCTAATCATATCATGTAGATTACTACATAAAACTTTTTCTACATCATAGAAATTAGCAATTTTCGGTCTCAAATATATGTTTTCAGGCTTCCAAGCATTTATAACTGCATTCATATGGTTTATAAGCACATCATACTCAGAGTTCATTACTGAATCTTGGATTTTATTTCTAATTTGTGGATCATTATATACGGATTTCCTTGTTGGCAGACTTCCCCCCTCTGGATGTGTGAATACTTTTAACTGCATTTCTTTTGAGGTTGCCCACACAATATAAAGCCATGCTGCATTTTTTTCTTTTTCTGATGTGTATTTGTTGATTCCAATACCAGATCCACCATAAATATTTGCACTTTTTACATCACCATATGGCAAAATAGAGTATCCAACCTTCCCAGCAACCTTAGAATGACCTGTATCCTCAAGATAAGTTGAATTTTCATCCCAGTTTGCCATCATTGCAATATCCCCATTATAAAAGGCATTAGCAAGGTCAGTCCAGTTCCAATTAACACTTTCTGGCGCTGCAACCTTTGAAATTTTCTTATACACATCCAGTGCCTTAACGAATTTTTTATCGAGAACATTGATTTTATCAAAGGTTTTTAAACCAAGTGTATTTATATTCTTATCTGAAAAGTAATCTCCTCCATAGGATGCAAGTATATTTGAAAACTCGCAAAAAATTGAGTTATGAGCTTGTGCCATAAGTCCACATCCATATTTTACTTCCTCATCTGGCACATTATTGTCAATCCATTCTGAAACCTCACAATATTTATCCCATGTAAAATTGCTTGTTCCAGGTGTCCAGTCATATCCCTTATCTTTATAAAACTTGCTTCTGTACTTATCAAAAATGTCTTTTCGATAATATAAAATCATGGTTGTACTATCAAAAGGCACCGAATATAAGTCTTTATTATTAATAAAATTTGAACATATAGTAGTCTGATTCTCAAAAAAATCCTCTGTAAAGCCCTTTATTTTAGGTAATGTTATATCTTCGTTATAAGGGTTTAATACCTCCAGATATTTGTAGAATCTATTTAATGTCTGATAAGGATCTACATAAACCAGCGGATATTTACCGGTTTGAGCTATAAAATCCAGATTAATTTTTTGAACAAATGTATCATAATCATAAGCTCTAACCTTAACATTTATCCCAGTAAGCCTCGAAAACTCTTCGCTTTCTTGCGAAAGAATATTAGCATTAAGATTTTTTTCCACAATAAAATTAAGGGTCATACCATCGAATTGCCTTATATTGTAATTTTTAGGTAATTCAATGTTTTCAAAATTCATATTTGAAAGCGTTGCATTTTCACTTGTTACGCCCTTTATGGGAACATTCTTATCAGTTATCAAATTCTCATCAGAACAGGACGTTAAAAAAACTAAAACCAAAATCATTATAAATATTTTTTTTATCATAATTCACCTACTTATTTATATTTTCTTCAAAATATTAAGTATAATAATAATTTGGGCCTATTTAACTTCATCTATACGTTTTCATTTAATTATAACAAAAATAATTGCAGCTTTCATCAGAAATTATAATTATTTATTTAATAACTTTGTTTACCTTTTAATGATAAAATTATCTTTACTTGGTTTTGCCATAGCTATTTTTTCAGTATCTTTAGTTATAAGTAAACAAAACAGAATAACTAATAGTTAATAAATTGATATAATAAGTGTAAACTATGGGATTTTAACTGTGACATTTCTAGAGTTTTAACGTTTATTTAATGAAGGGGGGCGCTGCATGAATTCTGATGGAATTAAAGAGCTTTATAATTTATATTCAAGGCAGGTTTATATTTACGCTTTTTCCCTTTGTAAAAACCGACATCTTGCAGAAGATCTTATGCAAGATGCCTTTGTAAAAGCAATGCTTTCACTAGAGTGCTCTCACGGTAATGTTAAGGCTTGGTTATTTAGAGTCTGCAGAAATTTGTGGATTGACCATGTGAGAAAGAGTAAGCACATTTCTTATACAGGAATTGAGAATATTCAAATTGAAGATACTTCTTCAGATTTTTTGGATGATATTATCCAAGCAGAAGAAGCACTCAAGATGTATAAAACTATATTATCTATGTCATCCCTCTTAAGGGAAGTTCTCATCCTTTATTATTATCTGGAATTACCACAGAATAAAATTGCAGAAATAATGAATATATCTAACGGTGCAGTTCGTACTTTGCTTTACAGAGCAAGAAATAAACTTAAAACTATGGTGGAGGAGAATATTTATGAAATTTAGAGAGATGTTTGAAAGGTATGTAAATAAGAAAGCAAGTCCACAAGAGGTAGAAATAGTTGAAAATGAAATAGAAAAAAATGAGATTATAAATGATTATCTGGCGGACTGTATTGATAAAAGTATATTAAAAGACAATGGTTCATGCGATCAGGATAGTTATTCTGAATCTTATAATTGTACTGATAATAGCAATGCAGAAATTTTGAAATCAATTCAAAGGACTATTAATAAAAAACTTCGAAGGGTAGCTTTATATTCAGTGTTAGCTGTTTTTGCATTTTTTCTAATATTAAGGTTTGCTGTATCTCCATTGGTTAATAGGGTATATTACAATCCAAGTCAAATTCTAGGACAATTCAGTAACAAGCTTTTTGTAGATATAGCTGTTTTCACTGAGCTTCATTTCCCAGGAATTCTTACAATTAGTAATACCTCCGAGCCGCTGGGATTCGGAAGTTATAACTTTAGAATAAGTCAGTCAAATACCTTTAGAAATTACAATCAAATATATGAAGGAAAATTAGAAAGAGGAAAGATGAAATATATGCAGCCCGATTTTTATCAGTATGCGATTTTAAATATCTTTCGCTACGGAGTATATCCCTTCCAGGATGCTACACCAAATGGTGATGGTATTGATGTTAAGGAACTTGGAGCCATGCCGGATTCTGCAAACGCGAAGGTATATGTTTCATTTAAAGAGGACATAACAATGGCAGATCTTTCTTCCCTTATAAAGGAGTATAATGGTCTATATTTTTCATGGGTAGCAGTAAGAAACTCACCAAAGGATATTCAGAGGCTTCCACAGTTTGGCTTTGAGCCAACTGGGCAAGGAATATTTATGGACAAAGGAACTGTTGATGATGAGAAATACCCTTATTTTGAACTTGGATATGGAAGTCGTCCATTTTCAGAAGATGTTATGGAAACTCATTTCAAAAGTCTAGTAAAGTATATTAGAGATAGTAAAGACTTTTTAAAGCTTTTAAACACAGATTCAGAGACTTATAAAGATGTTCTAGAATATGTTGAAAAAAATGGTGTTAAATCCTACGGAGTTCTAGTTCAAGGAAGAACCAATGAAATACTTAAGCTCAGAAAGCACCCTTCTGTGGATAGTATAAGTATAGAGGATATAAAGCTTTCATCTTACTCAAAGTAGTTGGCTAGCAGTTTATGCCTCCTATGTTCTATATAATAAACAAAAAACGCTGTCTCATCTAGAAATTAATTTCTATTTTGAGACAGCAACTTTATTTACTTAACAAAGGTTTTATCATCAATCTCTCTAAATTCTTGATTAAGTTCTTCCCTATTTATTTTTTTAGTAAATTTTTAATATCAGCTTCTATCTTTGCTGGAACTACCGTTGGTGCAAATCTCTTAATTACATTTCCATCTGTATCCAATAAAAATTTAGTAAAATTCCATTTTATCTCATTACTTAGAAAACCCTTTGCTTCATTCTTTAAATATTTATATAGCGGATGTGCATTTTCTCCATTTACATCTATTTTTTCAAACATAGTAAAACTAACTCCATAGTTTAGAAGACAAAAATTTTGTATTTCTTCATTAGTTCCAGAATCTTGATTTGCAAATTGATTACAAGGAAACCCTAAGATTTCAAAACCTTGTTCCTTATATTCCACATATAATTCTTCAAGCCCTTTGAACTGAGGTGTTAATCCACACTTACTTGCAGTATTTACAACTAAAACCACTTTACCTTTGTACTGCTTCATCAATACATCCTTACCATCCATTTCTTTTGCTGAAAAATCATAAAAACTCATATACTACACTCCCCTTCACTTATATCTAAAGAACTTCTTACTTTTAACTTAATATTATTTCACAACAACAAGTTCATATTCTTTGCTACCTAATCCTATTTTTTCTGCATAATCAAGAGTAGCTCTTCCTCTTCTAAATACAGTTTTTCCATTTTTTTTATCTATGACATCAAGGCAAGCCTTATCAATGGCTACTGGATCAGTGGATGCAAAAACTCCAACGTCCGATACAATTGGTTTCATATTATGTCCGTCGCAATCACAGTTTCTAGTTATATTAAAAGCAAAAGTTATATAAATATTATTTTTATTAAGTGACGCTGCATAAGCATATTCTGCAAGCCTTTCATTGAAAGACTTTGTAATGGATGCAAACCAACTATTAGAGATAGCACCATATGGACATATTGCCATACATGAAGCACAACCAACACATTTATCTTTATCAATTTTCGCTTTTTTATCCACAGTTATTGCATTCTCAGGGCATATTTTTGCACAGGCATTGCAAGCTTTACATTTCAAAAAACTTATCTTAGGTATTGAATTTGCATGTTGTGCAAGTTTCCCACCTCTTGATGCACATCCCATTCCAAGTTGCTTTATAGCCCCACCAAACCCAGCAAGTGCGTGTCCTTTAAAATGACTTATAACAATCAACTGTTTTTTGTTTGCAATCTCTTTTCCTATTTTACATTTATTAAAATTCTTTTTATTAATTTCAACCTCTTCAAAATCCTCACCATGTTCTCCATCGGCTATTATTATAGGAATTTGCGTAAAACCATGTTCCTGCGCAAGTTTTAAGTGCTTTTCTTTGGTAGTTCTTTCTCCTCTGTAGAGAACATTAGTCTCTATATATGCACTCTCTATGTTTTTTTCCTTTAAATAATTTATTATTCCAGAAAAATTTTCTGATCCAATAAAAGTTTTATTTCCTTTTTCACCAAAATGAACTTTAAGGGGTATGAATTTTTCAAGACTTATGTTTTCTTGTTTCACTACCTCCTCTAAAAGTTCACTAGCAGCATTACTTATCTCTTCTGTTTTTGAAATTGAATCAATAGCTTTAAAATACACCTTATTCACAGCATAACCCTCCAGCTTAAAAATTTTTTTTTTATTTCTTATCTTCCATTAATATTAAACTAAGCTCATCCAAGGCTGAAATCATTCTCTCCGCCTTTTCTGGTTCGAGTCCTCCCACAACTACATCGTTGAATCTATCATTAATACACGCTACATCAATGCACTCTAAGCACTTAGTAGATATAGATAATTCAACCATTCTCCTGTTTTCCTTTGGTATTTTCCGAGTCACATATTCTCTATTAACAAGTTGATCTACTATCCTTGAAACTGAACTTTTAGGAAACTCTATCTTTTCACTTAGTTCGCTCAGTGACAACGTTTTATTTTCATATAGCTCAAACATTATCATCATTTCAGGTATAGTAAGTTCAAATTCCTCCGAAATGGACTTTAAACACCCTTGAATAGATTTAAATAGTGAAATCAATTTTTCCGCACAACTGCCGGAATAACACATAATAACACTTCCCTTTACTTATGAAATAACTCCTTAACCACTACATCTTGATGATAACTTTTTTCATTTTACTTAAAACAGTTTCATTTGGAACTATTCAATATATATAATATTATTATATATATTGATCACTGTCAAGTATACTAACTTTATATTTTTATATGAAAACTACATTAGTACTATCAACCAAAACTCTGGACTTTCACCCATTAGATTGCGACCATGCTAAGTACACAACAAAAAAGAGCAACAATTATTGTTACCCTTACCTGAGCTTGCTACCTATTTCAAATATTTTATTCAAATACCAATCTGCTACCCCTATTTTTAGGTTCTTCCTATAACGGTGGAATGAGTATCATATAGCACTATCCTTCTATAAAATATTTCATACTAACCTTTTTAAGTTCATCAGTACTGTACAGCATATCATATTCATAAATATTAATAGCATAAGCGATTTCTTTAACTACTTTTTCACATTCCTGCTTTGTTTCCGCGTGAACCATTGTAAAAACATTATATGGCCAGCCAGGAAATGTAGGCCGCTGATAGCAATGGCTAACCTGCGAAAATAATATCATAATTTTACTAGCAGCTTTAATTTGATCATCTGGAACTTTCCATACAACCATTGAATTCGCTTTAAACCCAACATTTCTATGGTTTATTGTAGTTCCAAATCTTCGGATAATACCACTTTCACAAAATCCCTCAATTTTATTTATTAATTCATTTTCTGTAATTTCTAATTCTTCAGCTATTGCCTTATATGGTTCTGGCACTAAAGGCAAATCTCCCTGGATTTTACGAATAATACTTATATCTAAGGAACTTAACATATGATCACTCCTTAATATCGAAGATAACATTAATTTTGAATAAATTTACCATTGGTAGTTCAATTATATCTTCAATATTTGTTTTAATTTTAATGTCATTTAAAAACGCCTTAACCGCTTCTACAGAAGGTGCAATTACTGTAAACCACATGTTGTATGAATGATTTCTGATATAATTATGAGTGACTCCATTATAACTATTTATAATCATTGCTACTTCAGTAATCCTATCTAATGGAACTTTTATAGCACATAAAGTACTATAATATCCTAATTTTTCAGAATCAAAAATTCCTCCTAAACGTTTAATATATCCATTATTCTTAAGGTCTTTAATAATATCAATAACCTGCTTTTCTGAAATATTGAGCTCCGTCGCCAGCTTTAAAAATGGTCTAGATTCTAAAGGGAAATTAGACTGAATTAAATTAAGTAAGTCTTTACTGATTTTGTCCATTACTTGATATTTCCTATCTCTTTATTAGAATAAGAACACCAGTCTTCTCCCGCCATGTAGTCTCCATCATTATAATATGCAACGCGAGCGCGGCATCCACCACAGGCTTTTTTATAGTTACAAATACCACATTTACCTTTATAATCTAAAGTTCTTAATTCTTTAAATATAGGATTACTGCTCCAAATTTCACTAAAAGGAGTCTCACGTACATTTCCAATTGGAATGTTTAAATATGCACAAGGCTGTACATCTCCAATAGGGCTGATAATACAATAACTAGTTCCCGCTAAGCATCCTCTGCTAAATCTAGGATTCATACCCATTTCCTTTGCAATTCTCATAAACTCAGGTGCACAGGTAGGTTTTAATTCTATGCTTACTTCCTTTTGTTTTAGCATTATATCCGTAAGTAACCCTTCATATTGCTCTGGGTTTAATGACTGTTTTTCAATATCCAAGCCTCTTCCAGTAGGTACTAAAAAGAAAGTATGGTGAGCTACAGCTCCTATTCCAACAGCAAAATCTGTTATATCAAGTATTTCATTCATATTCCAGTTCATTACTGTTGTATGTATTTGAAAAGGTAGTCCGGCCTCTCTACAATTTTTCATTCCGCAAACAGCTTCTCTCCATCCCCCTTCATAACTTCTAAATTCATCATGTTTTTTAGGATTAAGACTATCTAAACTAATTCCAACACCCATGGTACCTGCAGCCTTTAGCTTTTGAGCAACTTTCGCAGTTATGAGTGTACCATTACTCCCAAGGACTGGTCTAAGTCCGATCTTTGATGCATATTCCACTAATTCATAAATATCAGAACGCATTAAAGGTTCTCCCCCTGAGAAAATCATTATTTTGAATCCTGCTTTAACTATTTCATTTATTAGTGCTTTTGCTTCTGTAGTATTTAATTCATGCTGAGCTTCAACCCCTGCATCTCTATAACAATGCTTACAATACATATTGCATTTATTAGTTGTATTCCATGATACAATCATAGTTTATGCCTCCCTAATCATCTTTTTCAAAGCTGTCAATCATCTTTTTAAGAGATACTACATTAGCCCTATCTCATCTGCTACTCCTATTTCTTTATTACTCAAATAACAGGCAGGATCAGATGCCCAAAAATCTCCCGTTACTGACTCAGCTCTCGTTCTGAAATTACCATTACATACACCTATCCACTTACATTCACTACATCGCCCCTTAAGTAATTTTTTTCTATCCTTTAGCCCCTTCATAATAGGACTTGCGGTATCTTCCCAAATTTCTCTAAAAGATCTTTCTTTGACATTTCCAAAAGTATATTGTGGAGTAAACTGATCCGCATGAACATTTCCTAGGTAATCAACATTTGCAATAGCTATACCAGATCGATTTCCACCATTCATTTGCATTAGTTTAAAAATATTATCAGCTAAATTAGGATATTTTTTCTTTGCCTGTAAATAAAGGTAAACTGTATCAGCATGGTTATCGACAGTTAGGATTTCTACTTTGTCGCCTAGTTGTACAGTTTTTTCCATAATTAAATCCATTGCAGCTCTAGACTGCGCGTGAGATATATCCTCCTTAATCATTTCACTGCCCCTGCCAGAATAAACTAAATGATAAAAACAAACACGATCTATCTTTTCTTCTTTAATTAAATGAAATATATCATCTATTTGATCATAGTTGTGACTATTAATAGTAAACCTTAACCCTACTTTTTGGTTAACTTTTTTGCAGTTTTCAATTCCATTTAAAGCTTTATCAAAACAGCCTTTAGTACGCCTAAATTCATCATGTTTATAACCAATACCATCCAAACTAATTCCTACATATCCTACTTTGCTTTGTTTAATTCTTCTTGCAACCTCCTTGTCAATAAGAGTACCATTAGTAGAAATAGTACTGCGAATTTTACGATTCGTTGCATGCTCAATTAGCTCAAATAGATCGCCTCGAAGTAGAGGTTCTCCTCCTGAGAATAATATTACTGGTACTTTAAATTCATTAAAATCATCAATAAGAGACTTAGCTTCTTTAGTACTTAATTCACCTTCATATTTTTTTCCATCTGAATTTGCATAACAGTGCATACACTTTAAATTGCAAGTTTTCGTACAATTCCATACAACAACAGGTCCGCGACCAGTACTAACGCCATTTCTTTGAATGCTGGCCCCGTGAACATACCTTAATCCGTCTCCAAAATTTTCAGTTTCACATAATAATTTTGATACTCCAATCATATTTTATCTCCTCTACATATCATTCTCATTTAACAGCAATTAAAAAAGGCATTTATTTCCCTTAGAACACCAAAGTCAACATAGCCAATAACAGTTGCATTTTATATGATGTGAAAATTTATAATTTAATAGGTTATATGCATTAAACTCAGAATTTATGCTTGTATTCACTTTTACTATAAATTTTCTATTAATTAATACTTGTAATTGTTGCGTTTAAGTGTCAATTTTGTTGACACTTTATAAGTATGTTCTACTGTATTTCTATAACAAAAAAAGAGCAACAATGATTTAAATTGTTACCCTTTACCGGTGTTAAATTATAAAGTGTTTTCTAAGCCACAACTTCATTA
>JBLHPD010000174.1:0-11003 GCA_047624165.1 Clostridium sp.
TACAAAAATAAAAATATCTCCCATTACATCTCTCTTTATAGAAAATATCATGAACACTCATTTCCATAACACAATAAATTTTTTACAATAATTTATAACTCCATTGACAACATTGTAGTTACATAATAAAATATAACTACAGAGGTGATATTTTGGAAACTAAACTAGACATAAATGAAAATTCTTGGATTTGTAAAGATATTGGACTTATTAATGCAAGTTATAAACTAAGTATAGGAGAATTAAATCTTGTATTGGCCATTGCTTCATTTATTAATCCTTTTGATGAAAACGTTAATGATTATATTATAAATATTAAAGACTTTGCCAAACTCTTGAAAGTCGATTTAAGTACAAATAAAAATCTCTATAGTAGTGTTAAGAGGGCAAGTGGTTTATTACTTAGCAAAAGGGTGACAATCCATGAAAAATATGGAGATTTCCAAACAGTATGGCTTTCGGGCATAAAATATTATGACAATGAGAGTAAAGTAGCTGTTAGCTTTCATCCAAAGCTTAAAAAATACTACCTGCAACTTGAAGAATATACTAAATATCGACTAAAAAATATATCAGATCTTAATAGTGAATATAGTTTAAAAATCTATGAAGCTTTAAAACAGTATGAAGAAATAGGTGAAATACTATATGGACTTGAAGAATTAAAGGTGTTTTTAGGTGTTGAAAAACAATATGATAGATATTACAACTTAAAACAAAGGATTTTAATTGTAACACAAAAGGAAATTAGCGAAAAAACTGATATATCTTTTGAATTTGTGGAAATAAAAGAAGGTAGAAATATTAAAGCTATTAATTTTTATATAAAAAGCAATTGCTATTACAATGGTATAGAAGCAGTTTGTGACACTATAGAGAAAATATCCTTTGAGCTATAAAATCTTTTGATTTTTATGTTACATAAATTTGTGTACTTTTACGCTAGTTATACTACTGATGGTAATACCCCTATATTGTTATAACTTAATAATTTATTTTACAACTACATTGACAACGTTGTAGTTGTATTATATAATATGATTAAAGCGGTGGTAAACCAATAGCATTACTGCCACAAATAATAATCACAAAAATCTATTAAATTAATTTGAATGAACTAATCTTATGTTTTTTATTAAGTTATAAAATATACCTGTGAAAGGAATGATTTTAATGGGACTAATGACTGGAGAACAATACGTAGAAAGTCTTAGAAAATTGAATTTAAAAGTTTATATGTTTGGAGAAAAAGTTGAGAATGTAGTAGATAACCCTATAATCCGTCCTTCAATGAACTCAGTTAAAATGACTTATGATTTAGCACAAATGCCTGAATATGACGATTTACTGACATCTACTTCAATAATTACAGGTAAAAGGATCAACAGATTTGCAAATATTCATCAAAGCACAGAGGACTTAGTTAAAAAAGTTAAAATGCAAAGATTATGTGGACAAAAAACCGCTTCATGCTTCCAAAGATGTGTTGGCATGGATGCATTCAACTCTGAATATAGTACTACTTATGAAATTGATAAAGCTTGCGGAACGAAGTACCATGAAAACTTTATTAATTTTCTAACATATATACATGAAAATGATTTAATCGTAGATGGCGCAATGACAGATCCAAAAGGAGACAGAGGCCTTTCAATAACAAAACAAGAAGACCCAGATATGTATCTTCACGTAGTTGAAAGAAGGCCTGATGGCATTGTAGTTAGAGGGGCAAAGGCTCATCAAACTGGTATCTGTAATTCTCATGAAGTTTTAGTTATGCCAACTATGGCTATGAAGCCAGGAGAAGAAGATTATGCAGTATCTTTTTCAATACCAACAAACACAGATGGTATTATTATGATACTCGGTCGTCAATCTTGTGACACAAGAAAGAGCGAAGAAGGAGCAGATATTGATGTTGGAAACTATAATTATGGTGGAGTAGAAGCTTTAGTTGTCTTCGATGATGTATTTGTACCAAATGATAGAATATTCTTAAATGGCGAAACTGAATTTGCAGGAATGCTTGTCGAAAGATTTGCAGGATACCATAGACAAAGTTATGGTGGATGCAAAACTGGTGTAGGTGATGTACTTATTGGAGCTACGGCCCTGGCTGCAGATTATAATGGGACAAGTAAAGTATCACATATTAAAGATAAATTAATAGAAATGACTCACTTAAATGAAACACTATATGCTTGTGGAGTTGCATGTTCTGCTGAAGGTCATAAAACTGAATCAGGTAACTATATTGTAGACCTGTTACTTGCTAATGTTTGTAAGCAAAATGTTACAAGATTCCCATATGAAATAGTAAGACTTGCCGAAGACATTGCTGGAGGACTAATGGTAACCATGCCTGCGCAAAAAGATTTTAAAGATCCGCTAACCGGTCCTTATCTTGAAAAATACTTAAAAGGTGTTGCCTCTGTACCAACAGAGAACAGAATGAGAATATTAAGATTAATAGAAAATATGGCGCTTGGGACAGCTGCAGTTGGTTATAGAACAGAATCAATGCATGGTGCAGGTTCACCACAAGCTCAAAGAATAATGATAGCAAGACAAAGCAATATGGCTCATAAAAAAGCCTTAGCAAAAGTTATAGCTAGAATAAACGAATAATTTATTAAAAAGATAATACTGAAAAACTAGAGGTGTTTATGAAATACTATTTTAATAGTATTTCTCATAAACACCTTTAGTTAACTTATTCTATTATATCTAAGGTTTTCAATGGATTAAAAGTCTTCTACCTTATTCCCACTCAATAGTTGAAGGTGTGATAAACTGTAAATTAAAACGAAAGCCAACTTTACCTTAATGAATTGTATTATTATGTATACCAAATAAATTACTTTTATATACCCAATTAAAAAACAAATACAAAGGAATATATATAATAAAAGAATACCAAGACTTCCAAGATTGCATATCATACATACTCAACCATACAAAAATCTGTTCAAAAATGAAAGCAGTAAAAAAAGCAAATGCTAATGCTTTTATATATACATTAATTTTAGGTTTAAATTGTAATAAAGCCATTATTTCAACTGGAAATAAACTATAATCAAATGGGATGAATCCATCAACAATAGGAATTAACTGCCAATTGTAATGCCATGCATTATAATCAAGTCCAATACTATCCATAGTTTCAGTTGTTAACATTACAACGAGTCCCACGAATAGTAACCTAGCTGTGTCTTTTTTATCTCTGATCTTAGCCCATATAATCCAAGGTGAAATAGTTAATGCAAACCCTACCCACCAACGCCAACTGAAGAGTATCTCTGTAATCCATATATAGTATAGTTTATAGTTTTCATTTGCTATTTGTTTAGAAATTTCATCTAATATTTGTTCCGCGTTCATTTTTAATCACCTCCAAATAGTTAACTAAAGGGTTATAGTTACATTTAATTAAACCTGTTTAACCTTTCAACATAACATTTATCTATACTATTATTAACCAATACTTATTATTTTATTAAGTTTATTTTTTTTGGAAATAAAATATATCCACGTACCTTTAGATATACCTTTTCCCAATTTCATAACTCCCACTATTATTTATTGAAAGACGTCAAAAGTGGTTATGAAGTGCCTTTTTAATAGCACACATCATAACCACATTTAATTCACTGATTCCTTACAGATTCTATTTGGTCATCAGTCTTCTTTACGGCCATCCGGATAATGCTTGCCTTTTACTGCACCTGGTTTCCCTGTTTCATAGTCGTTTTGCATGTAATTAATTACCTCGTCCGTTGTAAGAACCTTTGCGACAGTGCCGTTGGCTATTAATAGTGCCGTTTCTTGATTGGCTGTTGCTGTTGCGACAGCGTCGCCGACCACGACTACATCGTATCCACGCGTGCTACCTGCATAGGCTGTAGCAAGAATACACTCATCCGTCCACAAGCCTGAGATAACGATTGTATCAATATCAAGAGATTTAAGTTTTTCATCCAGGTAAGAGACGCCCTCATCATTGAAGGTCCAAAACATATCGAGGTGCTCAGAATGGTAAAACCAACCATCCGCCATCTCCTCATCGTCTGGTTCTATTTCAGAAAGTACTTGTAGACCAGGGTTGCCGTTAAAAATATAGACTGCATTTTCCGGACATTCTGGATGCAATCCCTTGGGTCCGTACCAACGATCCTGGGCATTAGAAATACCATCATCAAATCGACGACTCCAGACACTCCATGTAATACAAACTTCCTCATGGGTAGTTTTTGCTGATCGGAATGTATCCACTAGCCTGACCACGTTAGGTAAAATATCCTCAGCATAGTCTCGATATTCCTCCATACAATCATCTAACAGTAAAGCAATCCTCCTAGGGCGATCAGCCAACTCCCATGATGACCAGAAGGACAGAGGCGTATCATTTTTCCCACCAGGAGTGCTACTAAAATTTTTGATAGGTTGTAGTGCTAACTCCATATCCCGGTGTTTGCACGGGTTTTTTAAAGCTTCCTTTAGGGTTAATGGAGCATTTTCATCGTGACTAATACGTTTGTAAACAATTTTCATTATAAACCTCCTATGTTTATTTTTTATGTTGATCGTTTTACAATATATGTATTCACTTAACTATTTCAAGGTAGGAAAACGTTTAACATGCTAGTAACGTCTTCTACATATTAACATTTATAGGCCCAATTAACAAACTCATTGCACTCATTACACAGTAGTCCTTAACATGAGCTATGTACTCATTATTCGAATATGGATATATTCACTACCATATGAAGCTTCTTTTGAATTACAAAAAAGCTTATTTAAATTTAAATATGAATTTATTAATTATAATTGGAATAGAAGATAACTTCAGAAAATATATTGATTACTAATAATCACGAATATTTTCATTTATTGTTTTTAGTTAGTTGTCCTCTATCATTTATTGAAAAACATCAAAAAAAGTGGTTATGATGTGCCTTTTTAATAGCATACCTCATAACCACTTCTAATTTACTGATTTTTTCACACTTCTAGGGATACCACGTTCTAACCTATTCCCACTCAATAGTTGAAGGTGGTTTTGAGGTTATATCGTAAACAATTCTGTTTACGCCTTTAACTTCATTAACAATCCTTCTAGATACCTTATCTAATACCTCATATGGTATTCTAGACCAATCTGATGTCATTCCATCTGAACTAGTTACAGCTCTTAGTGCAACCGTATGACAGTATGTTCGCTCATCTCCCATGACTCCAACAGATTGGATGTTAGGTAGACATGCAAAGTATTGCCATATTTCACTTTCAAGTCCCGCTTTTGCTACTTCATCTCTGAATATCGCATCTGCTTCGCTAGTTATAAATAATTTTTCCGGCGTTATTTCTCCAAGTACTCTTATAGCAAGGCCTGGTCCTGGAAATGGTTGTCTCCATACTAGGTAATGTGGAATTCCAATTTCTTCTCCCACTGCCCTAACCTCATCTTTAAATAACTCTCTTAAAGGCTCTATTAGTTTAAAATGCATATCTTTTGGAAGTCCACCAACATTATGGTGACTTTTTATGGTAGCTGAAGTAGCTGTACCGCTCTCAACTACATCTGGATATATTGTTCCTTGCACAAGAAAATCTAATTGTCCAAGTTTATTTGATTCTTCTTCAAAGACTCTTATAAACTCTTCTCCAATTATCTTTCTCTTTTGCTCTGGATCACTTATTCCTTTAAGCTTACCTAAGAATCTATCTTGAGCATTAACTCTTATTATATTCATTTTAAATTCACCCTTGAATATTGTTTCAACTTGGTCTCCTTCATCTTTTCTAAGTAGACCATGATCTACAAATACACAAGTTAAATTATCTCCTATTGCCTTATGTACAAGCACTGCCGCTACTGAGGAATCCACTCCACCTGATAGAGCACAAAGTACCTTTTTATCCCCAACTAGTTCTCTTATAGCCTTAATTTTTTCTTCTGCGAAAGATGACATTGACCAATCACCCTTAACCTCGCAAATATCATATAGGAATTTTCTTATCATTTCTTCACCAAAAATAGTATGCTTTACTTCTGGATGAAATTGAACTCCGTAAAGTTTTTTAGAAACATTAGCCATTGCTGCCACAGGGCAATCTTTAGTAGTTGCAATTATATCAAATCCTTCTGGCACCTTAGATATATGATCTGTATGACTCATCCAACATTGATTTTCGTCTATCCCTGCGAAAATAATAGCATCTTCACTTAGGTCAACTTCAACTTTTCCATATTCGCGAACATCTGGCGTTATAACTTCTCCACCAAATGTTTGTGCCATTAATTGAGCCCCATAGCATATTCCTAAAATAGGAACACCTAGCTCAAATATTTCTTTTTCAACTCTTGGAGCCCCTTTTGCATAAACACTATTTGGTCCTCCAGTGAATATTATTCCTTTTGGATTCATATTTTTTATTTTTTCAACAGAATATGAGTATGGTATTATTTCACAGTAAACATTATTTTCCCTAACTCTTCTTGCAATAAGCTGATTATATTGGCCACCAAAATCAACTACTAAAATTAATTCTCTATTAATCAATGTTTTTTCCTCCTATAAGTTTAAGGCTTTTACTTAGGTATTCTAGCTGTTCCCATCTATTCTAGCTGTTCCCATCTATTCTAGCTGTTCCCATCTATTCTAGCTATTTACGCTATAATTTGGTGCTTCTTTTGTAATGGATACATCATGTGGATGACTTTCGCGTAATCCAGCTGATGACTGAACAACAAAGGTTGAAGTCTCAAACAATTTCTCTAGGTTTGCTGAGCCTAAATATCCCATTCCTGAACGTATACCACCTACCATCTGAAATATAGTTTCTATAACAGTTCCTTTGAAAGGTAATCTTCCTTCTACCCCTTCTGGGACAAGCTTTTTATTTCCTTCTTGAAAATATCTATCCTTGCTTCCGGAGGCCATAGCGCTTAAAGAACCCATACCTCTATATACCTTATAGCTTCTTCCTTGATATATTTCCATTTCACCTGGAGCTTCCTCGCATCCTGCAAACATTGAACCCATCATTACAACTTTAGCTCCTGCCGCTAGTGCCTTAACTATGTCTCCTGAGTATTTTATTCCACCGTCTGCAATTACAGGTATTCCATATTTATTCGCCTCTTGCGCGCAATCCATAACCGCTGTAAGTTGTGGGACTCCCACTCCTGCTACAATTCTTGTAGTACAAATTGATCCAGGGCCTATTCCAACTTTTACGCAATCCACCCCTGCCTCAATTAGATCTCTTGTTGCCTCAGCAGTTGCAATATTGCCTGCTATTATTTGAATTTCTGGGTAAACAGACTTTATTTTGCGCACAGCATCCATTACTCCGTGTGAATGGCCATGAGCTGTATCTATAGTTAATACATCTACTCCAGCCTTTACTAAGGCAGCTATTCGTTCCATCATGTCTCCAGTTACACCAACAGCTGCACCACATAATAATCTTCCCCTAGAATCCTTTGCAGCATTAGGAAATTTTATAGTTTTTTCTATATCTTTTATTGTGATAAGTCCTCTTAAATAATTTTCACTATCTACTAAAGGTAACTTTTCTATCTTATGTTTTTTAAGAAGTTGTTTAGCTTCTTCCATACTTGTTCCTTCTGATGCAGTAATTAAATTTTTGGTTGTCATTATATCTTTAATTTTCTTGCTATAATCAGTTTCAAAAACTATATCCCTATTAGTAATTATTCCAACTAATTTACCATCTGTTGTAATTGGAACTCCTGATATTCTATATTTACTCATTAATGCTAAAGCATCTTCTAGAAGATTATCTGGTGATAAGAAGAATGGGTCTGTAATTACACCGTTTTCTTGTCTTTTAACTCTATCCACCTCAACAGCTTGTCTTTCAATACTCATGTTCTTATGTATTATACCTATTCCACCCTCTCTAGCCATAGCAATAGACATTCTAGCCTCAGTAACAGTGTCCATACCTGCACTAATTAGAGGTATGTTGAGTTTTATTTTTTTCGTAAGGTAAGTAACTAAGCTAACATCTCTAGGTAATACTTCTGACTTATTTGGAACTAACAGTACATCGTCAAAGGTGTATGCTTTTTTTATTATCTTTGCCATTTAATCAACGCCCTTTCACAATTTTATTTTAATTATATCTTTATATTTAGCATAAAAATATTTATATATACTACATTCTAAAATTATTCTGCTCTCTTAATAGTTTTGTGGCTACGAAATCACAACCCTATAGGAAGTATAAAAAGGCATAATAATCCTACTTTCACTAAAGTAAAATTAGCATGCCTAAAATAGGTTCACACTAAAATTACTCATAGTGGTCAATTTGCGGCTGACCGTAGATACTCCTTGCCATATTCAAGGGATATATGAGTATGTTATTGTTTTTTAAAGTTACAATAATAATAGTTAATGTTTAAGCATTTGTCAATGACTATTTCTTTTTAAGTCACATGAAAACTAAAACCTCAATCCTAAGATTTAATAAAATAAAAACATTTGTAAGCTATTCCCTATATAATAAAAAAATTAACTAAGGTAATCCCCTAGTTAATCTTTTTATTCAAAACAATCATAGTTTATATTACTTTTAGTACATTCCGTCCATTCCACCCATTCCTGGACCACCCATTGGTGCTGCATTCTTTTCTGGGATATCCGCAACTGCAACTTCTGTTGTTAAGAATGTTGCTGCAACAGATGCAGCGTTTTGAAGTGCTGATCTTACAACCTTTGTTGGATCAACAATTCCTGCTTTTATCATATTTACCATTTCTCCACGTAGAGCATCATATCCAGTTTCTCCAGCGCTTTCTCTTACTTTTTCTATTATAACTGAAGCTTCTGCACCAGCATTTGTAGCTATTTGTCTTAATGGTTCTTCTAAAGCTCTTTTAATTATGTTAATACCAACTTGAACATCTGGTGTATCTGATGTTAATTTGGCAATCTCTAAAATAGCATTAATATAAACTGTTCCACCACCAGGAACGATTCCCTCTTCAACTGCTGCTTTTGTCGCTGCAAGAGCATCTTCTATTCGAAGTTTCTTTTCTTTAAGTTCTGTTTCAGTAGCAGCTCCAACTTTTATTACAGCTACTCCTCCTGCAAGTTTAGCAAGTCTCTCTTGTAATTTTTCTCTATCGAAATCTGATGTAGTATCTTCAATTTGTTTTTTAATTTGGGAAACTCTATCACTTATTGCATTCTTTTCGCCTTTTCCATTTACTATTGTAGTGTTTTCTTTAGTTATTTTAACACTTTCAGCTTTTCCAAGCATTTCAACAGTAACATCTTTAAGTTCTTTACCTAGTTCCTCACATATAACTTCTCCACCAGTTAAGATTGCTATATCCTGAAGCATTTCTTTTCTTCTATCACCAAAACCTGGAGCTTTAACTCCTACGCAAGTAAAAGTCCCTCTTAATTTATTAACAACAAGTGTGCTTAAAGCTTCACCTTCAATATCTTCAGAAACTATTAATAATTTTTTACCTTGTTGAACAATTTGCTCAAGTATTGGAAGTATATCTTGTATGTTAGTAATTTTTTTATCTGTTATTAAAACATATGGCTCATCAAGATTTGCTTCCATTTTTTCTGCATCAGTAACCATATATGCACTTAAATATCCTCTGTCAAACTGCATTCCTTCAACTATATCGAGTTCTGTTTCCATAGATTTTGATTCTTCTACAGTTATAACGCCTTCATTTCCAACTTTTTCCATAGCGTCAGCTATTAGTGTTCCAATCACTTCATCACTAGCTGATATTGAAGCAACTCTAGCTATATCTTGCTTACCATTAACTGGTTTAGAAGATTTTTTAATTTCTCCAACTGCTTTATCTACTGCCATTTTTATACCAGTTCTTATTAGCATAGGATTTGCTCCAGCTGTAACATTTTTTAAACCTTCTCTTATTATAGCTTGAGCAAGTAATGTAGCTGTAGTTGTTCCATCTCCTGCTACATCATTTGTCTTAGTAGCAACTTCTTTAACAAGCTGAGCTCCCATATTTTCATACGGATCTTCTAGTTCTATTTCTCTAGCTATAGTAACACCATCATTTGTAATGAGTGGTGATCCAAATTTTTTATCTAATATAACATTTCTTCCTTTAGGTCCTAGCGTTATCTTAACTGTATCTGCAAGCTTATCTACACCTCTTTGCATAGCTCTTCTTGCTTCTTCTCCAAATAATATATTTTTAGCCATTTAAAACCCTCCTATACGCCAATTCATTAAAGATAATTCAACAATTATCTTTAATTGTTGAATTATCTTTAATCATTATTGCGTTTTATTAAAAATTATTTCTCAATTACAGCCAATAGTTCATCTTGTTTTAATATGATATACTCAACGCCATCATATTTTATTTCGCTTCCTGAATATTTAGAGAATAATACTATATCCCCTGCTTTAACTTCCATCTTAATCTCTTTTCCATCTTCAAGTTTTCCTGGTCCTACTGCAACTACCTCAGCTTCTTGTGGTTTTTCCTTTGAAGCTCCTGAAAGAAGTATTCCACTCTTTGTAGTTTCTTCCGCTTCTAATCTTTTAATTAATACTCTATCACTAAGTGGTCTAATGTTCATTTTAAACCCCTCCTTATATATTTTTATTACTTTTGTTAGCACTCAACACATCCGAGTGCTAACATGTTCTATAACCTATATACTAATTAATAATCAATATAATATCAAATTCGTGTAATCCATATATTATACCATTTATAGTCAAATAAACATTTTATGTCTATTTATCTCTTAATCCTATAGTTTTTCTCTTGTTTTCTTTATTTTTCGCAAATCTGTGGTTTTCGAGCCATTTTTTCATTATTAAATCATTGAATATATTTTAATTTGTTGTTAAAATTACTAGATAGGGGTGATTACATGAATATTGTATATAAATGGTTTAATAATTCCGTTTTTAAGTTTTCATTAAAAGCATTTTTTATTTTGTGTTTTGCTTTT
>JBLHPD010000175.1:0-10989 GCA_047624165.1 Clostridium sp.
TTTGGATGAGCAAGATCTTATATTTATGCATGGTTTTAAATTTGAAATTCTTCATACACCAGGACACAGTCCTGCACATATATGTATCATTACTCCCGATGATGTTGCCTATTTAGGAGATGCTATCATAAGCAATGAAGTCATGAGGGGGGCTAAAATGCCTTACGCTTATATACTTAGTGAGGATTTGAAAAGCAAATTAAAGCTTTATGACTTAAAATGTAGTAAATATGTAGTGGCACACAAAGGTATGTATGATGATATTACAAAACTTATAACTGACAATATAAATTTTTATAAGAATAGAGCCGCAAGAGTATATGATGTCATAGACGGTGCTATGACAATGGAAGAAGTTCTGAAGGCGGTTATTAAAGAGTTTAATATCAAAGTAAACAGCAGATATAAATATACAATGATAGAAAGAATGCTCGGGTCTTATGTGGAGTATTTGAATGAAACAGGAATGATAGTGCTTAATATAGATGATGGATTTCTTAAATACTCTATAGGATAGTTGCTTTTGTACAATAATGGTGAATTATATAAGCACGCTGATGTTATTAAAAATAATAGTTTTATAGGAGGTTCATATGAAAATGGTAGTGTTACATGGGTTCACTATGAATCCAGGAGATTTATCTTGGGAAGGTCTTACAACCCATATTGCATGGGCACCAAAAGAACCTAGAGAGCGGCTTATGAATACAGCAATAGATAATTTAGTTCAATTTATAAATAAAGTGTCTGTAAATGTAGTATAAAATGTATATTATAGAATAGGCGACTTCAAACGACTTTTAAAAAATTACCTTACCTGTATTGTAGGGTAAGGTTTTACATCGTATTGGACATGTGATCACTTTAATTATAATTATCTTCATCATGGTTAATGGTTGGCATTGACGGAGTTACCTTGCCAGCTGCTTTCATTAAGCCACCTAATAAAATATATGTAATAGCTGATATAATTGCAATAATAATAAATTTCATAAAGACTACATCCTTTCATGTTAATAATTAATAGATTTTTAGGCCACTGACTTTTATTAATAGAAGAAAAGATTGTATGTATTTTCATGTTTTACACTTATATAACGTTTATACCAGCAATATAGTTGCGTTTTTATAAATATCTTTATAATGAAATAATATCTAAACTTGGATATTATAGAATAATGGAGTTAGAAATAGAGAAATCAACAGGTAAAGCTTTTATATCCCGTGATACACAATGACAATATTCGCTACAAAAGCGCAAATTTTATTCGCTTTTAAATATATCTGTTAAAAAAAAGTCAGTGTTTGAAAATTTGTTTAATTTTTGCTTCACATGATTTAAAAATTGTGGTAAAATAATTATTGTCGCTTGATTATTATCCATACTTTGTATGATTGTAACACACTAAAGTGACGTGCACTATTTCGTTTATATATTAAACTATAGGAGGAAAAAATTATGAAAAATCTAATGAATAGTTGGAATAAAATGAGCCTAGTACTAAGAATATTTATAGGCTTGGTTATTGGTATTATTTTAGCTGTAGCGATTCCAGAACAAGCAAGTTTCATCATTATTTTTGGTTCTTTATTTGTAGGTGCCCTGAAAGCGATTGCACCTATATTGGTATTTTTCTTGGTAATGTCGGCTATCTCTCAACACAAGAGTGGTCATCAAACCAATATGAAATCCATTATAGTCCTTTACCTTTTAGGAACATTTTTAGCTGGATTTTTGGCGGTTATTGTAAGCTTTATGTTCCCAGTAACATTAACACTTTCAGTAGCAGGAGCTCAGGATGTTGCGCCTCCTGGAGGTGTCATAGAGGTTCTCAAAAATTTACTTATGAATGTTGTTGATAACCCAGTAAAAGCACTTTTTAATGCCAATTATATCGGTATTTTGGCTTGGGCGTTAGTTCTTGGAGTTGCTTTGAAAAATGTGCCTAATACTACAAAAACCATGATTTCTAATTTTTCAGATGCATTAACCCAAATGGTTAGATGGGTTATAGACTTTGCTCCACTCGGAATCATGGGTATCGTATTTGATGCTATTGCTACAAATGGACTTTCGGCCTTAGTTGATTATGGGAGTTTACTTGCAGTTTTGGTTGGTTGTATGGCAACTATGGCTCTTGTCGTCAATCCAATCATTGTGTACGCAAATATTCATCAAAACCCATACCCACTTGTGTTTAGATGCTTAAGGGAAAGTGGTATTACAGCATTCTTTACACGTAGCTCAGCTGCAAACATTCCTGTAAATATGACCTTATGTGAAAGTCTAGGTTTAGATAAGGATACATATTCAGTATCCATTCCACTAGGTGCTACTATCAATATGGCGGGTGCTGCTGTTACTATTACTGTTTTGACACTTGCAGCGGTTAACACACTTGGAATTGAAGTGGATATGGCTACTGCACTTATCCTTAGCATACTTGCGGCTGTATCCGCTTGTGGAGCTTCAGGTGTAGCTGGTGGGTCACTTTTACTTATTCCTCTAGCTTGTAGCTTATTTGGAATTCCAAATGATATTGCTATGAAGGTAGTTGGTGCAGGATTTATCGTAAGTGTTTTACAAGACTCTTGTGAGACAGCACTTAACTCATCTACAGATGCACTTTTCACTGCAACAGCTGAATTTGCTAAGTGGCGTAAAGAAGGAAAAGATATCAATATGAGTAAAAGATTGACTAAATAAGGAAAACAAATTGTTGTCACCCTCTATTCGCAGTTTATGATCTGCGAATAGAGGGTTTTCTTTTTTGAATAAATAAAAATCTGTTCCTAATACCTATAAATTAAACTGGTATCTTTTTTTACTTTTCTGAATAGTTTAATAGAAGGATATAGAATGTATTTTTTATAGGGGTGGTAAGCGAGATGAATTGGAAAGAAGAATTAGTTTTACAATTAAGAAATTTAACTATTAATAAAAATATTATTAGTAGAGCAATGCAGAATTTTGTTAATGTATTTAATAGTAATGTAGACAAATACAATATAAAGAATATTCGGGCTACAACGGATTCAAATGAGTACATTGATATTAAGTATTATAAAAAAATCGAAATAAAACATTGTGACAAAAACGTTACTTTTATTTTATTTAATAAAGATGGACTTCAGCAAAATATTTCTATTAAACTAAGTATTGCTGAAAAAGTAGGAGGCTATTTCATTCAGTATATTAATACAGAAGAACGTAATCCGAAATTGAGAGCATTTATTGATGAAAATACTATTGATGGAATTTTTCAGGATTTGTTTGAATTAAATGAAGAAGTATTAACTATGAATGAAGAAATAATCAACTAAAAGCATCCGCTTGGGTGCTTTTGATATTTAATGCATCACTATATATTTTGTTGATAAATATATGCCATTTATTTTAGGGAAAAAAGCTGTAGGCTTAAATAATAGTAAGCAGCACCGGGGAAAGCCGTACTGTTATACTTGTTGAAAAAAGGTATAGAGAAAGAATAATAAAATTGTAGAAGTAAAAAAAATATTGTAGTAAACAGGGACTTCAAGGCAACATCTACGACCTTTTGGATGTTTATTTTCAATAAAACTTGCTTTTTCTAAAAAAACATGTTATTATTAGTCGATGTCTTAAATTAATAGTAATTAATGCAACACAGATATATTTCAATTAGTACTTATTCAATATAGTATGATAATATCGAAATTTTATAGGTGAATTATTACAAAAGATTTAAGAAAATAAAATTTCGGAGGTACACATAATATGAATGGTACAGTTAAATGGTTTAATGGAGAAAAAGGATTTGGATTTATCACAGGAGAAGACGGAGTAGATGTTTTCGCACATTTCTCTCAAATAAATTCAGAAGGATACAAATCACTTGAAGAAGGACAAAAAGTTTCTTATGATGTAGTTAAAGGACCAAAAGGCCCTCAAGCTGAAAATATCACTGTTATATAACAATTGATATTTTACCATTAAATAGTTTAACTATTTAATGGTTTTTTTTTATTTTTTGTATTTTAGATGATTTATTTAAACAGCATTTAGTTTATGTTTCCCCAGACTTTATTTAGTTTGGGGGATTTTTTTTATTGTGCACTACATTGACACAAAAATCTAAACTAGGATATGATATAAAAAATGACAGAATGGAGGCAAGATGAAATGATTCAAAGCTTTGTCAAAAGTAATAAGAAAAATATTTCATTAAGCAATATTGATTTGAGATTATTATATGCCTGTAAAACTGAAAAATCAGAAAGTGTGTTACCTCGCGTTATGCACGTTCATAATGATCGCCTAGAAATTATGTTTATTTGTGAGGGTTCAGGTTTATATACCATAGGCAAAAGTAAATACTTGGTAGGTACTGGGGATATTCTCATATATAATAGTGGCACAATTCATGATGAGGTTTGTGATCCAACTGCAAAAATAAAAAGCTATTGTCTTGGAATTGGACAGGTTCAGGTTGATGGATTTGATCCTAATTGTTTAATTAACAGTGAAGATTGCCCTATTTTAAAAGCTTCCAATCATTTTACTCTCGTTCATAGTATTTTTTCAACAATCTATAATGAACTCTATTGTGAAAATGACTCTGCTGAAGAAACATGCCATTACCTTACAAAAGCGTTAATTATTTTGTTACTACAAATGTCCAAACGAGTTATTCATATAAAAAAAGAAAGTGAGCAAAAGCTTGGTGAACGTATCAAAACCTATATTGATAAAAACTATAACAATGAAATTACACTTGCCTCTATTTCAGAAGCACTAAATATCAGTTTATATTATATGAGCCATACATTCAAAGAAATAACAGGATATGCTCCTATTGAGTATATTATGCGTCGTCGAATTGGTAAGGCACAAACGCTCTTAATAACAACAAAGCACTCGATTACTATGATAGCAAATATGGTTGCCTATGATAATTCTAGTTATTTTAATAGAATTTTTACCAAAAATGTAGGAATGTCGCCGAAGCATTATAGAGAGTGCTACACAAAAAAACAAGATAGTACATTTTTAAAAAAATGAACATTAACAATCAACCTCTTTTGCCACTATTAAAAGCTATATAGTTATATTTTTTATTATTTATTTGTTATATCATTTATGTATGATATTTATTAATGTATACAAACAAGTAAACTAGATATTTAAAGGAGATATAATTATTATGGATTTGCGTGTAGGTATAATTGGAACTGGAGCAATTGGAGAGGATCATATTCGTAGGATTACAGATGTCATTACTGGAGCAAAGGTAGTTGCATTAAGTGACATTAATGGCGATAGTGCTAAAAAAATCGCGGACAAATATGGAGCAAAGTATTATAAGACTGGTGAAGAGGTCATTGAGGCACCTGAGGTAGATGCTATTGTTATTACATCTTGGGATCCGACTCATGCGCAATATGTAATTGCATCTATAAAAGCTGGGAAATTTGTTTTTTGTGAAAAACCTTTAGCTACCTCAGCAGAAGATTGCAGAAGAATTGTTGAAGCTGAAATTTCAGGTGGAAAGCAGCTGGTACAGGTTGGTTTTATGAGACGCTTCGATAAAGGCTACAGACAAATTAAGGATGTCATTGATAAGGGGGAAATCGGCGAACCATTGATGCTTCATTGTGTGCATAGAAACCGCATTCCTGGTCCAAAACATACCACTGAAATGAATATTAAGAATTCTGTTATACATGAAATTGACGTACTTCGTTGGTTACTAGGTGAAGATTATAAAACAGCCCAGGTATTGATGCCCAAAAGCTCAAGACTTGCAGAGAAAGGATTGCGTGATCCACAGATTGTGCTACTGGAAACGCGAAGTGGTGTACGAATAGATATAGAATCATTTGTTAGTTGTCAGTATGGTTACGATGTTCAGTGTGAGGTTGTAGGCGAAACTGGTACAGTAAGGCTCCCAGATCCTGCTAATGTTGTGAAGCGCTCCCGGGGTGCACATTCCTATGAAATATTTTCGGATTGGTCAGATAGGTTTATTGAAGCATACGACATTGAGTTTAAGCAGTGGGTAGATGATGTACGCCAAGGGATTGTATCAGGGCCAACTGCATGGGATGGGTATGTCGCATGTGTTACAGCGGATGCTTGTACACAGGCAAGAGAAAGTGGTGCTATTGTACCTATTTCTATGCCTGAATGTCCCGTATTTTACCAAAAGTAAAAGGAGGAAAAACCGATGAAACTATCTTATATACCGGATTCACTAGGACATATTCCCTTCGAGGAAATGCTAGATATAGTACAGGGTCTTGGGGTTCATGGACTAGAAATTCAAACAGGCAACTGGTCAAAGGCGCCACACTTAAACCTTGATGAGCTTATTTCTAGCAAAAGTGCTAGAAAGGAATATATGGATGCATTGAAGAAACGGGATATTGAACTGATTGCACTTAACTGTTCCGGCAATCCGCTTTCATATGAAAAGGATATGGATGTTACCCAAAAAACATTTCACCTTGCTGAAATGTTAGGGGTAAAGAAAATTATAATGATGAGTGGTTTACCTACAGGATGCACGGGAGATAGTACGCCAGTATGGGTTACAACAAGTTGGCCCCCTGAAACACAGGATGTTCTTAGATATCAGTGGGAAGAGGTTGCAATTCCTACCTGGCACAAGTTAGTAAAAGATGCAGCAAATTGTGGTATAGATCGTATTGCACTAGAAAATCATGGATATCAGTTAGTGTATAATCCCGAAACGCTGCTAAGACTACGAGGAGAAGTCGGTAACATGATTGGAATGAATATGGATCCGCGGCATATGTTTTGGATGGGAGGAGACCCTATTGAGGCTGTCCGTGTATTGGGTGAAGCGCTTTACCATATTCATGGTAAAGATTCCAGACTAGAACGTAGAATGGTAGGTGCAAATGGCGTACTTGATACTAAAACAACTGACCGCGTTGCAGAGCGGTCATGGAATTATGTAGCAGTAGGATGCGGTCATGATATGCAGTGGTGGAAAGAGTTTTTTTCTGTTTGTCGTATGATGGGATACAATGATTATGTGTCACTTGAAATGGAGGATATGACCATGTCGCCGCTAGAAGGAGTAAAAACATCAATTGATGCACTTAGACTAACTATGAGTAAATAAATTTAAATCTCTTTAGTTGATTAACTTTTTCAATCTGGTACATAATTATTAATACCCTTTTAAAGGAGATGATTATTATCAATACAGATTCCAAAGTTAAATTAGCGCGTACCCTTATGATATATTCTAATAGCTTAGATTCAAAACAAATATCTAAGGCAACAGAGACAATTATTAAGCAACTAACAACTGAAATTGAAACCGATAATTCTAATATCAATAAGTTAGACATTAACAAATTCGGAATGTATGATTATTTGAAATATATATTTGATAAAAATAATAGAAGTGACTTTGATAATGCACTTAAGTAGTTGTTATAATAATAATCTAAAGCAATAAAGGAGAGGATACTACAACCGCGTAGTCTCTCCTTTGCGTTTGTTTCATTACTAACTTATGCTTACTAATTCTATTTTATAATTTCCATCAGGAGATGTTACTTCTACTATGGATCCTATTGTCTGTCCGAATAATACTTTTCCTATTGGCGACTCAATACTAAATTTGCCATTAAATATATCTACTTGCAACGTTGTTACAAGTTCTATTTCTTCTATATTATCGCTGTCTTCAAATTTTACTAATTTATTGCCTATATTTGCACCTTTAGTATTAATAATAACATCATCTATAACTTCAGCGGTTCTAATCATTTTTATTAAATAACCCATTCTTCTGTAGTTCTCATACATATTTGTTTTGGCAGCTTTATATTCAGCATTTTCACTTCTATCACCATGAGCTGCGGCTATCATTTTTTCATGTGCAATTTCCATTGTTAAAGGACCTTTACTATTATTAAGCATGCATTTGTTTTATAATCCTAGCTTAAAACTACCCTTATTAAACAATAATATTCGTTGATTTTTGAATTGTTATTCATTTCCATGACCTTAAACATATATTTATAAAATTTTATCACAATTAACGATAATTACCTAATAAAAATGCCGCTTCTAGTTAGTCTATTGTATATTATACAGATATGAGCACAAAGCTCTTAGACTTTGTGCTCACTGGTGTTTTGTATTTTAAAATTTTTTAATTGATAGTATATAATTGATTTTGAAATTTAGTTATATATTTATAATACACAAAGTGCCATCTCATATCTTCCCCAGCAAGAGTACAAATATTATTCAAAAACAATTCATCGTCTGCACTTCTGGTATTATACCCATATGTTATATATGGGGGTTTGTAGCCACACTCTTTGGCCATTATTTTTATATCATTATAGGTGAAAAAATTATTATCATTCTTATTTATAATTCCATTTGAGGTGTATCTAAAGTTTCCCTTTAATAAATCTCGAATTACAGAATAGTGGGTGAGATTTGGCATTGTAGCAATTATATATGCTCCAGGTTTTAAATATTTTTTAAGCTCTTTTAGAAGATTTGTAGGATTTTTACTATACTGAAGATAATCTCCTAAAATTATATAGTCGAAAAAAGAATTGACAAATTCAAGAGGGAAGTCTTCTATTTCTTTTGTAGAGTTTGTAATTAGGTTACTTATAATTCTATCTATATTTTTATTAGTTTCTACTCCAAAAAGCTGTGCATTAGGATATAAATATTTAAGTCGTAATAGTGTGGTCGCTCTGTTGCAACCAATTTCCAGTATATTCATCGCTTTTTCTCTAGGTTCAATAATAAGTGAAATTATTTCGGAATTAATTGTCTCAGTAAGTGAGCCAGCAAAACCCCATTTTTGTTCGAATTTTTGAGCATTTGTTCTCATAATATTTTTATACTTTTCTGGTTCCTTTTTGAAGGTTGTATTACCATAATGATGAATAAAACAATCATTACAAACAAATAATCTATAACCTGCCTCAGTGATTCTTACGCACCAATCATCATCCTCATAATTTCCAGGAGAAAATCTTTCATCAAGTAAACCTACTATATTTAAGACTTCTCTTTTTATAAGCAGGCAAAAACCAACAAGTTTAGCTTTCGGTTCCCATTTGGTTTTATCAGAGTTATTTATGCTTTCTGAAAACTTGATCATATCATTTATAGATTTATAGGGTATATCAATAGATTGATTATTCCATGCAAAATTTGTAATGGGACCAACCGCTCCTATAGTTTCATTACTATAAAGACAAAGTTTCAAATTATCAAGCCAGCGAGGAGTTACTACTATATCATTATTTAAAAGCAAAATATCATTTTCCTTTTTAGCTGCAGATATGCCCAGATTACAGCCTTTGGGGAAACCGGTATTTTGGTCTGGGAAAACCAATTTTATATCATCTTGCTGCATTAGCCACTCTCGGGTGCCATCGGTAGAGCCATTATCTATAATAACTATTTCATAGCTACCTTCTTTCGTATACTTCCTTATACTTTCAATACACCTTATATTGTAATCAAGATTATTATAAGTAAGAATTAGAATTGATACTTGATTCATACTATCACTCCCATATGCAATTTGCTAATTAGTCATATTAGTTTTAAGTCTAAAAAATATCATCATCTTCAAATATTAAATTCTTTTTATAATGGCAACAAATTGGAATTAGTTTTGTCATTATCAGAAATTACTCGCATTAAATAATTACCATATTGTGTATTGAGTAAAGGGAGAGATATTTTTAAAAGCTGATTTTTATTTATAAAGCCATTAATATATGCTATTTCCTCTATACAAGCTACATATAATCCCTGCCTTGACTGCACAGCTTCTACAAAATTAGCAGCATCTAAAAGTCCTCTATGAGTTCCGGTATCAAGCCAGGCCATGCCTCTGCCTAATAATTCTATCTTTAATTTCTTCCTTTTTAAATACTCTACATTCACGGATGTAATTTCTATTTCGCCTCTAGCAGAAGGCTTAACATTTTTAGCAATGTCTATTACATTATTATCATAAAAATATAAGCCACAAACAGCATAATTTGATTTTGGGTTTTCTGGCTTTTCCTCTATAGATATTATATTATTGTTTTCATCAAATTCTATTATTCCAAATTCTTTCGGATTGCTTACATGGTATCCGAAAATAGTAGCTCCTTCTTTTCTATTTGCAACATCTTTAAGTCTCTGTGTAAAGCCATAACCATGAAATATATTATCGCCAAGAATTAAAGCAACCCTATCGTCTCCTATAAAGTGTTCTCCTATTATAAATGCATCTGCTAGTCCGAGGGGATACTGCTGAATAGCATATTGTAGATTAATACCTAAAAAACTAACATCACCAAGTAGCTCATTAAAAGAAGTAATATCCCTAGGGGTTGAAATAATTAATATATCTCTTATACCTGCAAGCATTAATACTGATAGCGGGTAATATATCATAGGTTTATCATATATAGGTAATATTTGTTTTGATATTGATTTTGTTATTGGATAAAGACGTGTGCCGGCTCCTCCTGCTAAAATAATGCCTTTCATATTGTACCTCCTAAAAAAATCTACAGTACATAGTATGCTGTGGTTTGAAATATGCATCAATAATACTTACCCATGTGTGTCGGAATGCGAAATATTGAAATATTTAAACATATATGTAGGAATATGAAGATAATCTACTTAGAATACCCATGTTGTGAAAATGTGATCTTATTTATGTGATAGAATACTCCTTGTCGTCGCAAACGAGTGGCGCAGTAAGTTAAAAGTTAATTACTCATTAATATGTTTTCAAATGTAAATAGTGAAAATTTGTTTAAAAGAAGTTGTTGACAAAACAAGAAATACCTAGTAAAGTAGTAGAAGTCGTCACATAATGACAAAGCAAATTGGTCTTTGAAAATTAAACAGAGAAATAGGTAAAGAAATGAAATAATATTTTATTTTAACCAGTTAATTACTTTAGTAAAGTAATATTTTAGTCG
>JBLHPD010000176.1:0-10819 GCA_047624165.1 Clostridium sp.
GTAAATTTTGGTGGCATAATTTTTTCTTTTACGTCTATTTCCATTGTAATTGAATTTACGGCCCCAGTATCTTTTAGTTTATACGTGATATTAGGTTTATACATAATACTAACATATGCTTCCATATTATTTGAACTTGTCCTTAAATTCATATGCCTTTCAGCTTCATTTTCTTTTAAAGAAATTACATCTTGTTTAAAAGAAGTTTCAATCTTGCTTTCTTCATATACGGGCGTTCGTAATTTAATTTTTTCTTCATTTACAGTTATTAAAATGTCTTTTGTAGTAGAAATTACTGCTGGTTTCCCACCCTCACAAGGATTTTTTATAATAATAATACCATCCCTAATCTCTATAGTTCCATTTTTACCATCCTGAAGAGCATATGATTCAATGGTATCTTCATTATTTATTCCTTCTATAGCCTCTATATCATATATAGCATCTATAGAAATTATTGCATGCTTCTTAAACAAACCTCTTTTTTCCTCTAGTATTGTATATTTAAACCTTTCCACTGGAACACCTAAATTCTCACTTGCAAAGCGCAAACATTCTTTAACATTAACTCCTTCGAATTTTTTAGGGCCCTCCTTGGCTACCACCTATACCACCTCTTTCTTTACATAAATTATTATACCATAATTTCTCGATTTTCTACTTAACCTTACAAAGGTTTTATTTGTTTATCGTTCTACTTTGCGTAAACTTTACAAATTTCTGTTTATCCTTATTAAATTCATCATCAAATCCACTCATTATTGAATTTATTATTTGATTATTTGATGAATTAAAACAAAATCCATCCACACTTTTTATTGGTAATACCTTTGGAGAAGTTCCAGAAATAAACAAACCATTGTATGATTCAAGGTCACTTTCATGAATATTTTTTTCTTGAAATACTATATTTAACTTTTCACAAGTCTTTATAACAAATTGTCTTGTAATACCTTGTAGCACATTTATAACCTTTGAGGTTACTACTGTAGATCCCTTAACCAAGAAAATATTTGATTTGCTACCTTCCGTAATAAACCCGGCATCATCCACTAAAATTGCCTCGTATGCGTTTTTATTATTAATCTGCTCATTTACTTTTTCTCTAAAAACGCTATTGATAACTTTAGCATTTGGATTACTTCTCTCGCCGTGAAAAGTAATAGTTTTTACACCCTCTGCATACTCCTGCTTTGACGGATAATTATGTGGAACAAAATATGCTAAAAAATTATCATTTATAACTAATTTTATATTACCGTCACAAACACTATTCTTAGATATTAGTTTAATAATTCTATTTATAATTTCATCACTTGTGATATTTAAATTATATTTCATAATCTTTGCAGAATTTTCAAGACGCTTTATGTGTTCCATGAGAAAAATAGGGATTCCATCACTTATCCTAATTACTTCATATAGTGATTTTCCTATACTTGTATTGTAATTTTTAAATTCTTTACTTATCTTAAATTCGTCATTAACTAAAAAGTATGTATTTATGCACTTATCCATATAATCCTCCCAATGTTTATTTATTTTTATATAAATAGTCTATCATTTCCATTTCAAAATTTCAATTTTATCATGTGTTTTCCTGAAATTTATTAAATAAGGATGTCCAACTAAATTAAAAAGCGGCAAATCAGAAAGAGAATCAGAAAACATATATGAGTTTTCGAAATCAACTTCAATATTTTCGTTTTTTAACACTTCTTTTAATCTTTTTACTTTCTCTTCACCTTTACAATTTTCTCCATAAATTATATTTCTATGTAAGCCATTCTCAGTAGTAAAACGAGTTCCTATTATTTTATCTACTTCCTTAATGTTGTAGAACTCGCTTAAATAAAATTCAGCGGAAGCAGAAATTAAATAAATTTTGTATCCCTGTGCTTTCATTTTTTTCATCATAACAATACCATCATTATATAATATTTTACTTAAACGTTTCTCATAAAATTCCTTGACAATTTTTTTCATTTCATTTTCTTCTATACCATCAATAAATCTTATAAAGGTTTTTTTTGCTTTTGAAGCATCATATATCTTGAAAACGTAAAAGATGGATGAAAATATACTTCTAGGTAGATATTTTATGAATCTCGGATTCTTTTTTATCATAAAAAAATAAAATTCTACTAAAGTCTCCCGTTTTGTTAAAGTGAAATCCACGTCAAAAATAGCTAATTTTTCTTTCATTAGTTAATCTCCTTTTTAAATATATTATTAATATTATTACCATACGCTTACTATTAATTCCTTTATAAATCATCTAGATTTAAATAACTTCCTTCTGAACTGTCGTTAAAACTTAAAAAGAGCCGCTGCATTTGCAACGACCCTTTTACAGTATTATTTCTCGTTTTTAATCATTTCTTCATAATATGCTGTTACTTCTTCGAATTCTTCATCTTCAGGAATAACTAATTCTCCTGTTTCTTCATCTCCAATTACTTTGAAAAGATATATTGAATCATCCTCAGGATTTTGAACTAGCGCATATTCATTCTCTTTAAAAGTAAATCCATCTACTATTTCACATGGAACTACGTTCCCATTTTCATCTTCTAAATCTACTGTTAATGCTTCGCCTTCACCTTCGCCACATCCACACCCACAACCACAGCCTTCATTTTCTTCAGCTTGATCATGACCTCCACAGCCACAGCCTTCATTTTCATGTTCGTTACCACCGCATCCGCAACCTTCATTTTCATGGTCATTTTCGTGACCACCACATCCGCAAGATGTTTTTTTATCTTCATTCATAATGTAGTACCTCCTACTTTCAGTATGTTCTAATTCTACCCTTAATCGCAACATTTTAAAAGGGTTTTTTGAATTTTTTTTATTAAATTATTGTTAAGTCTATTTATTAAGGCGTTTAAATTATTTTTAAAGTAAAAGGAAGATGAAATTTAATTCATCTTCCTTTTTCATATTCATTTTTAAATACTATTCTTGACTTGCAAGTTTTTTGTATCCTGCTAATCTTTCCATAGCATCTTTTTCTGTTTTAACAAATAATTCTTCTGCTACTTCTGGGAAAGTTTTTGCTAGTGAAGAATATCTTACTTCACCCATTAGGTAATCTCTAAATGAAGTAGTTGGTTCTTTAGAGTCTAATATAAATGGATTCTTTCCTGCTTCTTTTAAATCTGGATTAAATCTAAACATACTCCAATATCCAGAATCAACAGCTCTCTTAGTTTCTAGTTGAGTACAACCCATTCCAACTTTGAGACCATGATTGATACATGGAGCATAAGCGATTATAAGTGATGGTCCTTTATAAGCTTCTGCTTCTTTTATAGCTTTTAGTGTTTGATTTTTATCAGCACCCATTGCTATTTGAGCAACATAAACATATCCATAACTCATTGCCATCATGCCTAAATCTTTTTTCTTAGTTCTCTTTCCTGTTGCTGCAAATTTAGCTACAGCAGCTGTTGGAGTAGATTTTGAAGCTTGACCTCCTGTATTTGAATATACTTCTGTGTCAAATACAAATATATTTACATCTTCTCCAGATGCAAGTACGTGATCAACACCACCGTATCCAATATCATAAGCCCAACCGTCTCCACCAAATATCCATTGAGACTTTTTAACTAAATGATCTCTTTTACTAAATATTTCTTTTAATGCTTCATTATTGTCTTTTTCAGCTGTTAATAATGGTAACATTTTAGTTGTTGCAGCTTTTGAACCTTCTGCATCTTCCTTATTTTCAATCCATTCATTAATAACTGCTTTTAATTCTTTACTTGTATTTAAAGTTAAAGCTTCAACAGCTGACATTTCAACCTTATCTCTTAATTGTGCAGTTCCAATAAACATTCCAAGTCCAAATTCAGCATTATCTTCAAATAATGAGTTAGCCCAAGCTGGTCCTTTACCACATTTATTAACTGTATAAGGTGATGCTGGAGAACTTCCGCCCCATATTGAAGAACATCCTGTAGCATTAGCTACTAGCATTCTATCTCCAAATAATTGAGTAATAAGTCTAGCATATGGTGTTTCTCCACATCCAGCACAAGCTCCACTGAATTCCATTAATGGTTGTTCAAATTGACTTCCCTTAACAGTTGCTGTTCCCATTGGATTTTCTTTTTGAGATAATCCTAATTCAAAGTCCCAATTTTCTATTTTTTCTACTTGAGAAGCATATGGTTTCATGATTAGTGCTTTTTCTTTTGCTGGACATACTTCTGCACAATTACCACATCCTGTACAATCTTCTAAACTTATGCCTATAGTGAAATTCATACCTTCAAAATTCTTTCCACCTTGAGCTTTTTTACTTTGATAGTTAGTTGGAGCATTCTTAAGTTCTGCATCTGTTGATAAGAATGGTCTTATTACAGCATGAGGACATACATATGCACATTGATTACATTGTATACATTTATCTACTTGCCATTCTGGTACGTTAACAGCAATTCCTCTCTTCTCATAAGCAGCTGTTCCTGGTGCTAAAGATCCATCTTCTATTCCTATAAATGCACTAACAGGAAGCGAATCTCCCTCTTGTCTATTCATTACATCAACTACATTTTTAATGAAATCTGGTCTAACTTTTGTTGATTCAGTTTTATCCACTGCAGTTTTCCAGCTTTCTGGAACATTGATCTTAACAACTGATTCAACACCTTTATCTATTGCAGCGTTGTTCATATTAACAACTTTTTCACCTTTTTTACCGTAAGATGTAACAACTGCCTCTTTAAGATATTTAACTGCATCTTCAACTGGAATTATGTCAGCAAGTTTAAAGAAAGCAGCTTGCATAATCATATTGACTCTTCCACCAAGACCTATTTCTTCAGCTATAGCAACCGCATTAATAACGTTGAAGTCAATTTTATGCTTAGCAATATATTGCTTCATTGAAGCTGGTAATTTCTTCTCTAAATCTTCCATATTCCATATGCAGTTTAACAAGAACGTTCCGCCATCTTTTATTCCTTTTAGAACATCATATTTACTTACATAAGCTTGATTACCACAAGCAACATAACTTGCAGAATTAATTAAGTATGGTGATTTTATAGCTTTCTTACCAAATCTTAAATGAGAAACTGTAATTCCACCTGATTTTTTAGAATCATATGCAAAGTATGCTTGAGCATACATATCTGTATGGTTTCCTATGATTTTTATAGCACTCTTGTTTGCTCCAACAGTACCATCTGATCCTAGTCCCCAGAATTTACATTCTTTAGTTCCCTCTGGTGTAGTTGTAATAGAATCTCCAATTGTAAGTGATGTATTAGTAACATCATCTACTATACCTAAAGTATATCCATTTTTAGGAGAATCTGCTTTTAAAGCATCATATACAGCAACTATTTGATTTGGAGTAGTATCTTTTGAACCTAGTCCATATCTTCCACCAACTATAACTGGTCTGTTTTCTACTTCAAAATAAGCATTTCTAACATCTTGATATAATGGTTCTCCAACAGAACCTGGTTCTTTAGTTCTGTCTAGTACTGATATTTTTTTAACTGTACTAGGTATGTATTTAAAGAAATGGTCTAGTGAGAATGGTCTGTAAAGATGTACCTTAAGTACTCCAACCTTTTCTCCTTTTGCATTTAAATAATCAACAGTTTCTTCAATTGTATCACAAGCTGATCCCATTGCTATTATTAATCTATCTGCATCAGGTGCACCATAATAATTAAATAAGTGATAGTCAGTTCCGATTAATGAATTTATTTTACCCATAATTGTTTCAACTTTTGCTGGAAGAGCATCATAATATGAGTTTGCAGCTTCTCTTCCTTGAAAATAAATGTCTGGGTTTTGTGCTGTTCCACGAGTTACAGGATGTTCTGGATTCATTGCACTATTTCTAAATTCTTGTACTGCGTCTTTATTTACAAGACTTCCTAGAGTTTCATAATCCCATGTCTCAATTTTTTGGATTTCATGAGAAGTTCTAAATCCATCAAAGAAACTTACAAAAGGAATTTTTCCTTCAATAGCTGCTAAATGTGCAACTGGTGCTAGGTCCATTACTTCTTGTACGCTTCCTTCAGCAAGCATTGCAAATCCTGTTGCTCTAGTAGCCATTACATCTTGGTGATCTCCAAAAATATTAAGTGCATGAGTAGCAAGTGATCTAGCAGCTACATGGAATACTCCAGGTAAAAGTTCTCCTGCTATTTTATACATATTTGGAATCATTAGAAGCAATCCTTGAGAAGATGTAAATGTCGTAGTTAAAGCTCCTGCTTGAAGTGATCCATGAACTGTTCCTGCAGCTCCTGCTTCTGATTGCATTTCTACAATTTTAAGTTTTTGACCAAATACATTTTTTGTTCCTTTGGCTGCCAGTTCATCACAATATTCAGGCATTGTTGAAGATGGTGTTATAGGGTAAATTGCTGCCACATCTGTAAACGCGTAGGCAACGTGTGCTGCTGCTGTATTACCGTCCATAGTTTTCATTTTTCTCATTTAATAAGCCTTCTTTCTTTAAATAATATTTTTAAAAAATATTGAATAGTTATTTAATAAAATTCATGCAAAACTAACTAACACTTTTAAGTGCTAGTTATATAGACTATTCCTGTATAAACTATGTAATTTGCAAATTATCTTATTATTGCATATTATGCACTTTTTAATTAAATGTTATTTAGACAATTTTTTTCCCATTTCTTCAGCTTCAACTAATTGTTCACTAGTAGGAGCTTCATTAACAGTTAAACTTTGTATAACATTAAATTGGTAATCTTTCATTAAAGTCTTCCATTTGCTCATAAATTCTCCGTTATCCCATCCATAAGATCCAAATAAAGCTGTAGTTTTATTATTAACTGGGATTAGTTTGAATTTTTCAATGAATGGTTGCATTTCTTGTTGATCAATTCTATTGTTATCCATTGATGGACTTCCAAAAGCAACTACATCTGCATTAGTTACATCTTCCACTGTTGCCTCACTAGCTAGTTTAACTAGTACCTCAGCACCTGCATCAGTTGCACCTTTAGCTATATGATTAGCTAAAACTTCAACATTTCCGCCATTGCTCGAATAAATTATTGTTAATTTTTTCATTACTATCACCTCATATTTTATATTAATAGATAGTTCTTATTACCCTTTAAGTATACATCAAAATGAAAATTATTCAAGTTTTTTTGCTACTTATATTACAATATGATTTAATCTTTTCTTTATAAAGTAAAATAAAACTAATTTCTTCTAAAATTTTACTATAATGTCCATATGGTTATTATTATGTAAATTTTAACCATTGATTTTTAATCTTTTATTCAACTTCTATGTGGAAATATTCATTATTGTCAGTACCCAGGCATTATCAATATAAAATACCTGAGTACTGATAATTATTCTATCTTATATTCTTCTTCACACTTAACAATTGTAGACTGATATTTCTTTGAATCTAATACTTCCTTAAAGCTTTTTTGAGAATCTTTATCACCATGTACAAGAAAAACCTGCTTAGGCTTTATCACAATATGATCTATCCAATTAATTAGGCCATTTTTATCTGCATGGCCAGAGAGCCCCTGCAAATTATATATCGATGCACTAACCGCAATATCTTCTCCAAAAATTTTAACCATTTTATTCCCATCTAAAATTTTTCTACCCAAAGTTCCTTCGGCTTGGTATCCTACGAATACTATAGAATTTTCACTTTTCCATAAACTATGCTTTAAATGATGCTTTATTCTACCTGCATCACACATTCCACTAGTAGATATTATTATCATTCCACTTTGCACATCATTTAATTTCATAGATTCCTCTGCGGAATGGGTAAAATTCAGCCCTTGAAAATTGAGTACATTACTATCATGTTTTTCAAGTTCTTTTGCCTCAGAATCAAAAATCTCTCTATTATTTTCGAAAATTATTGTTGCTTTTTCTGCAAGGGGACTATCCACATATACTCGGAGATTTTTAAGCATATCTTCTTCAAAATACTTATTCAACGCATATATAACCTCCTGGGTTCTTCCTACTGCAAAGGATGGAATTATAACGTTTCCTCCTCTATCAAAAGTTTCTTTTACTATATTTGCTAATTCTTTTAATACGTCTTTGAAATTATCGTGCACTTTATCACCATAAGTAGTTTCCATAATTAGATAGTCTGCACTTTCTATAAATGTAGGATCATTTATTAGTGGGATGTTAAAATTACCTAAATCGCCACTATAAACAAGTTTTACGGGGGCACCTTCTTTTTCTTTCACTTGAAGTTCTATAATTGCTGACCCCAGTAAATGACCTGCATCTCTAAATGTAATTGTTAACCCATCAAAAGGTTTTATTTCCTCATTATAAGAATAACTTTTAAAAAGTTTTAGACATTCTTCTGCAATTTTGGATGAATACAATGCTTCTATGGGCTTAAGTCCTTTTCTTTTTAGCTTTCTATTTCCCCACTCAGCTTCCATCTCCTGAATGTGACCACTATCTGGAAGCATTACTTGACATAACTCCATTGTAGCTTTAATGCAAATTATTTCGCCTTTAAACCCATTCTTATATAATAGTGGAATTCTGCCACTATGATCTATGTGGGCATGGGATAATATGAGCAAATCTATATCTTTCGGATTAAATTGAAAATTTTCATTTTTACTCGGTTCTCCATCTCCTCCTTGGTATAATCCACAATCCAATAAAATGGTTTTGTCTCGCACTTTTAACATATGACATGATCCTGTAACGCACTCAGTTGCGCCTAAAAATTTTAGTTCCATTCTCTTCCTCCATTATTTTTAACATTTTGTGTTTTTATATTTTTTATTTTAAATAAAAAGCAAAAATATATTATTATATCTACAGTTTACACTTTTTCACGATTTTTTAGGCATCCTAAAAAAATAACTAGTCAATGATGAGACCGATACACAATAAAAAAAAGATGAAGAAATTTTACTTTCTTCATCTTTTTCTATATTTTTCTATTAATTCAACTATTAAATCTATGCTTTTTTCAGTGTTGCTCGAATTCATGTTTTTAACATATTTGTACCTATCATCGTACAATTCTTTAATTTTCATTTCTAAATTTTCAGGAGTTAACTCCTCATCTTGAATAACCATGCTGTATCCACTTTTTTCAAAAGATCTTGCATTAAGTATTTGATCCCCTCTGCTAGCACTCGCTGATAAGGGAACTAATAAATTAGGTTTTCTTAGTGCCAAAAGTTCAAAAATAACATTTGCTCCTGCCCTAGACACAACAATATCTGCACCGGCCAATAAATGAGGTAATTCATCTTTTGTATACTCAAACTGCTTATAACCACTTTTGTTTTGGAGTGCCTTATCAAAATTACCATTTCCACAAATATGAATAATATTATATTTCAAAATCAATTTCTCAAGATTTGTCCGTATAGCCTCGTTTATAATTTTAGAGCCTAAGCTACCACCAATAATTAATAATACTGGTTTTTTATCTTTAAAGCCACATATCTCACTTGCTTTTATTTTACTTCCTTCCAATAATTCGCGCCTTATAGGATTTCCGGTTACTACTCCTTTACCCTTTTTTATCTTATCCAATGCCTCTGGAAAAGTTACACATACCTTTGTACAAAATGGAGCTGCTACTTTATTAGCAAGTCCTGGTGTAATATCACATTCATGTGCAATTACTGGCACTTTGTTTAAATATGCGGCAAGTACTACAGGTACAGAAACAAAACCACCCTTAGAAAAGACAATATCAGGCTTTTGCATTTTAATTATTTTTTTTGCTTCAAAAATCCCCTTAATTACTTTTAAAGGATCAGTAAAATTTTTAAAATCAAAATATCTTCGAAGTTTCCCACTAGAAATAGAGAAATATTTTATATTTTCGCCCTCTATTATTTTTCTTTCAATACCTTCTTTAGTACCAATATATTCGATTTCATAATCTAACATTTTAAGTTTTGGTATAAGCGCAAGATTTGGTGTTACATGTCCCGCTGAACCTCCACCAGTCATTATTATTTTGTGTTTTCCCACTTTAACACTCCTTCTAAAAACATGCTTTACGTTTAGAACCCTCTATAAAACAGATGTTTTACTGAGTATATTCTACATTATTATATACCAATTAGAATAGAAAGTTCTAGTATTAATTAAAATTGTGCAATCCAACATTTTCTAAACAGCATATAATTTTCAAAACTTCCCTTTAACTCACTAAAATAATAATCAAATCTGAGGATAAACTATTATCATACAATAATTATAAAATTTGAAGGAGGTCGTTATTCATGGCAAACAAAACATTAGTACCCCAAGCAAAAGCAGGTCTAAACAAATTTAAAATGGAAGCAGCTAAAGAAGTTGGAGTTAATTTATCAGAAGGATACAATGGAGATCTTACTTCTAGACAAAATGGATCTGTAGGCGGACAAATGGTTAAGAAAATGGTAGAACAGTACGAGAAAAATTTATAATTTGAAATTGTAAATCAGAGAAGAGGTATATGCTAGACATATGCCTCTTCTTTTCGCTATTTAGGGGCATGAAAATAATATAAACTTATATGTACTTTACCCCAGTCATCAAAATAAAAACTATTTTCCCATATGGAATAATTTTTCATATTATTTAAATATTATATATATATACAGGTATTAATTTAAAATGTTGCAATTGCCTTATTTCCCTTAAGTATTCTATTATATATTTCGAATTTATGCACAAGATACTATCATAACAAAAATATATTAAAGAAGGAGTGATGTACAAATGGCAAAAACATTAGTACCAGAAGCAAGAGAAGGTTTGAACAAATTTAAAATGGAAGCTG
>JBLHPD010000177.1:0-10748 GCA_047624165.1 Clostridium sp.
TGTGAAAGACCAAGGAAAGAAATATACAAAGGTGCATACTAGTCAGTTGTTATTTGACTTATAAGCTCAAACGTAAGTGATACTCCGTACCCTTGGGTCGGGGTCGTTCATTTAGAAATAATGAGAAAGAGGTAATCTTATAGTGATATTAACTACTACTCTTAGTCAGTCTTATTAATTAATCTAATTAACTATTAAGGTATTTTGTTAATAATAATATTAAATTCAGGAGATAATATAAAAGCAATACTACTAATATTTTTTATAGTGTTAAATTTATATGCAAATGAAAGTCTTTCTAATGGGAAAAAACATATAAAATGGGATTTTGAAAAAGCATATCAAGAAATGAAGCCATTAATGGACAAAGCTATTGTAATTGGAGAAGGAACACAAAAGTTTTATATGTTTATTGATCCTTTATGTAAATATTCAAAAAAACTATTGAAAATGATAAATAAGCCAAAGAATTTAGAGTCTAAAGAATATAAATATTATATATTTTTATTAAGATTACCTCAATTTAATTCTATGCCATATATATATTATATTTTAGAATCTAAGAATCCAAAAGAGGAATTGTTAAATATTATGTTGAAAAATAAAAAGGTTGAGTCTTATAAGAATAAAGAAGAGAGTAAAATATTTTACGATACTGTAAATGAAATTGGAATAAAGTTAGATATATATAAAAGACCATATATATTTATTACACCAGACAAAGATGAAGAGGATTGGGATTAATGATAGCTTATAAAAATATTGATTATTTTAACTATCTAAAAATAATTAGAAAATTTAGGGTATTGATAATATTATTTTTTATAGTTATCTCAAGTATTCTCTTTAATAAAATAGATTTTACGAATTTTATAAATAGTAATAACTATTGGCATCAGAACTTTAATATAAATAAAAATATGAATGATTTTAATCATATAGTGAAAATAAGTTATATTAATAAAAATATAGATTTACAGAAATTGAATTTAATTGAAAAAAATTTAGAAAAAAATTGTAACTTGAAAATTAAATCTATATTAAACCAAGATATTTGGAAATATACAAGTGATAAAGATGGATCACAGTTTATTGAAAATTATAAAATAAAAAACGAAAATGTAAATATAGATGCATTTTTAAAAGAGCATAAAGAAGATTTAAAAGTTTATTATGAGAATAAAAAATTCAATGTATTTATTTATTCCAATAAGTTTATAAAAAATGAAAATATAATAAATGCCTATAAAAAAGAAGATATAGATATATCAATAGATAATGCTCTTAATACTAAAAAAATCAATATAGAAAAATCAGATTATATTTATTTCGGAATGTTTTTAATATTCTTTTCAATAATTTTTAGTCTATTATTTAGAAGCGTATCTGCAGGTTTAAGTGTCTTTGCTATATTGTCAACAAACATTATAATAACATTCTATTTATTAACAATGCTTATGCCAAAAACATTAATTCCCGTATCAACGGTATTTATAATTATCAGTATATCCTTATTGGATTATTTGTATTTTTATTATAGATGGTACAGTACACAATATAATAAAACAGGATTTGAAGCTTTAGAACAATCATTAAATAGAAATTTCATTCCTGCTTTTTGGACAAGTATAGTAACTCTATTTTCATTAGGCTTATTGTTATTTATGGATAGTAATTTAATTAAAATTATTACATTAAGCATAATAATACCTATTACATTTGCATACGTTATAAACATAACATTGGTATTATCTATATTGACATATTTTAAAATAGATAACTCATCAATATTTTATTATGAATATTTGACAAAATTTGCAGAGAAAGTAAAATATCACAACAACAAACTACTAAAAGCATTTACAGGAATAACAATACTAACTAGTATTTATTTAGTAGGATACTTTATCATAAATGAAAATAAACTATATATAGACAATAAAATAGAGAATGTAATTGAATATAAATATCAATTCGATGTAAATAAAAGTAATAAGATAAATATTTTAGAATTAAATAAAATCGAAAATAGATTAAAAAATGAAATAATAGAAATAGAAAAAATAGATTCTATTTCACAAACAGCTGAAATATTTTTTAATAATATAAATAAGAATGAGATTGTTGAAAAATTAAATAAAAACAATATATTAGAGCCCTTGTTTTTAATGAAAATGTATGAAATATATGATTCAGAAATAGATAAAGTAAATGGCACTATATATTTAGAAAATGATTTAGATAGAAAGGATATTATATTTTCATTAAATGAGAATTACAAAGAATTAGAATTAACAAACTACAAAGCAAAAGTATCAGAGAGTAAATTTAAAGAGATCTCAATTTTACTAACTTCTTCATTATTTGCTTTATTTATAATTTCATTATTTATAGGAATAGTATTTAATAAGTTCAAGATGTTTTTATCCATTATATTTATAAACAGTGCTCCTATTGTTTGGTTTTTAGCATTAATGACTTTATTAAATATAGGTATCAATATTGAAATGTTTATATCAATAGCAATATTTTTAACATTATCATCAGATTCAAGTATTCATTTCAATTATATATATTGGAGAAATAGATTTGATGGTATTAAAAAAGATGATGCATTAAAAAGAATGTTTTATTTTTCTGCAAGTCCGTATATGATGAGTTCAATGATAATATTATTAGGTTTTTTATTTTTAACATTTAGTAATATTCATTTATTTAATTTAATAGGAATATATACTTCAATATTGTTAATATTCTCATTAATATTTAATTTCTTTGTATTACCAGTATTTATTCATATAATTGATGAAAAGGAAGATTATGTAGATAAGTGTCCACTTGTATATTTTCGTGAATCTACACTTGACCAGTAAACTACTAAAAAATATAATCAAAGAATTGCTTTTCGTTTCAAAAAATTTAGTGTTCGCTAAATTAGAAACTGCTTGAAAGTTGGAGTGGTAACCTAAATTTATTCTTACTATTTTATTATTTTGTATATAATTTCAATATCATATCAACTGTTTCATCTATGACTTTATTTTGTTCATCTTCTGAAAGTAGGGGAGCTCCATATATCTGTGGTAAGAAAGCAAATGATTTTAACATCCCTATAAACTGTTGAGATACAAAAGTACTACTTTTGAATGTTAACTTTTTGTCTACTTTTGCGTCATCAAACCATTTTGACGTCATAAGCATACATTCATCTTTAGTCATTTCAAGTATTTTTAATCCAATGGCATTTTTTTGCATCATAACTATAGTTACAGTACGGAGTAGCTTTATATTTTCTTCTGAATTTAAAAAAAACATCTCTTTTGAAGCAATCTCTCTAAGTTGTATATCTAAGGGAGTCTCTTTTGAATAAATATAATCAAAACTATTTTCAAATCTCTCTTTTAAAATAGTGGCGATTGCTAAAAATAGTTCTTCTTTATTATTAAAATGATTATATACGGTAGCCTTAGATACATTAGCTTCTTTTGAAACAGTATCCATACTTGAACCTTCATAACCTTTAGTATAGAACTCTTCAATCGCAGCAGCCAGTATAGATTCTCTTTTATCTTGATTTAATGGTCTATTTCTTTTCATAATCAAATGATATCTAATTTGAACTTAAATTATAAATAAACTAAACAGTATAGTTTAATATTTAGCTAAGCTTTAATACACTAAACTTCTTAGTATAGTTTAAGAGAAAATAATAAAATATTAAGGATATTTGAATGAACGATTTTACATATTACAATCCTACTAAGATAGAGTTTGGCAAGGGAAAAGAAAAAAATATAGGAACCTATATCAAAGAAGCTGGATATGAGAGTGTTTTACTTGTATATGGAACAGGAAGTATCAAAAAGAGCAGTCTTTATGATGATACTATCGCATCACTCAAAAGTGCAGGACTTAGTTATGAAGAGCTTGATGGAGTAGTTAGCAATCCACTTCTAAGCAGAGTAAATGACGGTATAAAGATAGTTAAAGAGAAAAAGATTCAATCTGTACTTGGTGTTGGTGGTGGCTCTGTAGCAGATTCTGCAAAAGCTATAGCTGCAGGTACAAAATATGATGGAGATGTTTGGGACTTTTTTATTCAAAAAGCAGCCATCACAGATGCTCTTCCTGTCTTTACTGTTATGACATTAGCGGCAACTGCCAGCGAGATGAACGGTAACTCGGTAATTATGAATGATGATACAAAGCAAAAATATTCTATTGCATCTGTATTGGTTAATCCTGTAGTTTCAGTTATTAACCCTGAGTTAATGGCAACAGTTTCACAAGATTACTTAGCTTACTCAGCAGTTGATATTATTTCTCACTCTATTGAAGTTTACTTTACAGCATCTGTGCATCCAAAATTTAACTCTAGAATCGTAGAATCAATCATAAAAACTGTTATAGAGACTACAGAAATTTTACTTGAAAATCCAAATGACTATGATGCACGAGCAGAGTTTGCATGGGCCGCTATACAAGGACTGAATGGACTAACACCTGCGGGAACAGATGGCGGTAACTTTCCAAACCACATGATAGAACACTCTCTATCTGCTTTATATAATGTAGCTCATGGAGCAGGACTAGCAGTTGTAATTCCAGCCTGGATGAAATACTACAAAGAACAGAACATTACTCAATTTAAAAGATTTGCAAAAGAAATATTTAATTCTGATGATGAAAATGTAGGGATTGAAAAATTAGAAAACTGGTTTACTAAAATTGGCGCACCTGTAACACTAGCAGAGGCAAATATTCCAAGAGAAGGTATCGAAGCTTTAGCAGAAAATGCATATGAAACATCGAAGATTTGGGGTATGGATAGCATCTATTCCAAAGATATAATCGTAGAAATACTAGAAAAAGCATAAAAGGAAAAAAATGGAAACTAAAATTAAAAAAGCGTTAGTAATAAATGCATATGAAACTTATCAAGGTATAGGAGAGGGAAGACTCAATAAAAGTCTTTGTGAAATCGCTCAAGAGACATTAGAAAATAAAGGCTATCAAGTAAATACAACAATACTTGAAGAGGGTTATAGAATAGAAGAAGAGTTAGAGAAAAATGCAAACGCTGATCTTATTTTTATACAGTTTCCTGTTTATTGGTTCAATGTGCCTGCCATATATAAGAAATATATGGACGAGGTATATGGTTATGCATATGCTAACGGTTTACTTTGTAATGGTGATGGAAGAACACGAAGTGATTTAAATAAGAAATATGGTTCTGGTGGACTACAGCATGATGCTAAGTACATGATATCAACAGCTTGGAATGCTCCATTAGAAGCATTCCAAGAATCTGAACAATTTTTTGAAACTAAAAGTAGTGATGATGTATTAATAGGTGTACATAAAACTTATCAGTTTTTAGGTATGAAAGCATTACCTTCTTTTGGAATATACAATATATTCAAAGAAGATAATCTTGATGATGACGTGGCACTTTTTAGAGAACATGTAAAAAATGTGTTTTAATCATGAGTGGCAGTAAGTAAATATTAAAAGAGAAATAAGAATGAAAAATATAGTAATAATAGCAAGTATCAAGGCAAAAAGTGAGTTTAAAGATGAAGTGTACAATGAACTTATAAAACTGCATGAAGCAACACATGCAAATGATAAGGGTTGTATTCAATACGATATGCATAAAAATCTCGAAGATGAAAATAGTTTTACTTTTATTGAAACATGGGAGAATGCAGAACTTTTAGATGCTCATATGAAAAAAGAGCACTTTCTGTCATTTGTAAAAAGTGTTGATAAAAAGCTAGAAAACTTAGAAATAACTAAATTAGAAAAAAATAAGGAAATAAAATGAAAAATAAATTTATGGATGCAATGAACTTTAGACATGCATGTAAAGTATTTGATGATACAAAGAAAATATCTGATGAGGATATTACATTTATATTAGAGACAGGTAGAAAATCACCATCTTCATTTGGTATGGAAGCATGGAAATTTTTAGTAATTACAAATGATGAATTAAAAGAAAAATTAAGACCAGCTTGTTGGGATCAAGTACAACTTACATCTTGTTCTCATCTTGTAATAGTTTTGGCTGCAATTGATAGCGTCAAAGTAGAATCAGGTGAAGTAGAAAAAAGATTTGCAAGAAGTAATATGCCAAAAGAATCATTGAATTTTATAATGGGACTTTATGCAGGGCATTTAAAAGATACTTTAAGCAGTACTGAAAATATTTATTCATGGACTTCAAAGCAATCCTATATAGCAGCAGGAAATATGATGACATCAGCTGCTTTATTGGGTATTGATTCTTGTCCTATTGAAGGCTTTGATAAAAAACAAGTAGAAGAAATATTGAAACTTGATACTTCAAAATATCAGTTATCAATGGTTTTACCTTTTGGATATAGAATCAATCCACAATCACAACAGTTAAGACTCCCTTTTGAAGATGTAGTTGAGTTTATAAATTAAATAAGGAATAAATTATGAAAAAAATATTATATATAGGATCTAAATTTTTATTAGGATTTTTACTAGTTTTTGCTGGTATTGCACATTTTACTACAACAGAGTTTTATTTAAAAGCGATGCCGTCTTATCTACCATTTCATGAAATTATTGTTTATGCAAGTGGAATATTAGAAATTTTATTAGGTGTTTTATTGGTTATTTCTAAAACTACAAGAAAAGCAGCTTTAGCAATAATAATACTTTTTATAGCAGTTTTTCCTGCAAATATAAATATGTATCTAAATCATACTGATTTTCCAGATATGAGTGAAACAGCACTTTTAATAAGATTACCAATTCAGCTATTGCTTATTGGATGGGCTTATATATATACTAGAAAAAAGGAAATATTATGATGATAACAGCAGGAATTGGAACTGGTATAGCGTATGTAAGTACATTAGTAATCGCTTACAATATTAGGAAAAAGCATTTCACTAAAAAGAAATAACGAGGAATTATTATGAATCAAACTATAGAACAACTTAGTTCTAGAAAATCTATTAGACAATTTACAGGTGAAAGTGTAAAAGCAGAAGATTTGGAACTGATTATTAAAACAGCACAAAGATGCCCAACATCAATAAATGCTCAACAAATATCTTTAGTATACACAAGAGATAAAGAAAAAATAAAACAAATTGCAGGGCTTTGTGGCGGGCAAGAACAAATAGCTACTGCTGATGTATTTATAACAATTGTTGTAGATTTTAACAGAACTATTTTTGCAGTTGAGCAAACTGGAGAAAAACATATAATTGATAAGTCTGCTGAGGGTATTTTAGTGGGTGCTGTAGATGCTGGGATTATGTTAAATGCTATTCAAGTATCTGCTGAATCTTTAGGATATGGTACAACTGCTATTGGAGCAATTAGAAATGGACCGGAAGCTATGATAAAATTATTAGGACTCCCACCTAAGACATTTCCAATAGTAGGTACAACAATTGGTGTTGCTACAAAAGATGCAAAAGATGCTCCTTTAAAACCTAGAATACCCATAAATAGTTTTGCTTTTGAAGATAAGTATGAAGATGAAAAAGTAAAAGATGGTGTTATTACTTATGAAAAGCAGATGAAAAAGTTTAGAGCAGATAATAATATGGATTATCTTCAATCATATTGTGAACAAACAGCTATGTATTATAAAAGTGTCTATTTTAGAAAAATAGCTGAAAATTATAAGAATCAAGGTTTTGAGTTTAAAGACTAAAACCAAAAAACAAAGGAAATAATATGAACATTTTAATAATACTTACATCACACGATAAGCTTGGGGACACAGGTCATAAGACAGGATTTTGGTTAGAAGAATTTGCTTCACCATACTACACACTACTTGATGCAGGAGTAAATGTAACACTAGCGTCACCAAAAGGTGGACAGCCACCATTAGATCCTACAAGTGATTTACCTGACTTTCAAACAGCATCTACAGAGAGATTTAAAGCAGATGAAAAAGCCAATGAAGTATTAGCAAATACTGTTAAACTTTCAAGAGTAAGAGAGAGTGACTTTGATGGGGTTATGTATCCAGGTGGTCATGGACCATTATGGGACTTAACAACTGATACAGACTCTATCTCATTAATTGAGGCTTTTGTAAAAGCAGATAAGCCTATTGCTTCCGTTTGCCATGCACCATCTGTTTTATTAAATGTTAAACTTGAAAATGGTGACTATTTAGTAAAAGGTAAAAAAGTTACTGCTTTTACAAACACTGAAGAAGAAGCGGTTCAACTGACTAATGTTGTTCCCTTCTTACTTGAAGATGCTTTAAAAGAAAAAGGTGCTTTATATTCACAAGGAGATGATTGGAACTCTCATATTATTACTGATGGTAAACTAATTACAGGACAAAACCCAGGTTCATCTGAAGCTGTGGCGAAAGAACTTCTTAACATTCTTTCATAAAGATTAAAAGAGAAAACATGAAAAATATAGTAATCAATAAATTAAAAAAGTATAAAAGTTGAATGAATTTTTAGTGTCTCGTAATCCTGTAAATCAAGAAGTAATAGGTAGTGTATTAATCACAAATATAAAGACAATAGATGATATTGTTAAAAGATCAAAGATAGCTCAAAAGAAATGGGAAAAATTATCAGTTGATGAAAGAATACAATATTTAGTAAAAGCATCAGAACAGTTACTCCCTGAAATCAAGCAATTAGCCGTTCTTTTAAGTAAAGAAATGGGGAAAGATATAAACAGATCAACTGGTGAAGTATCAGGATGTGCACATGATGTTTTTTATAGAGCACGTGATGTAAAAGAAGCAATTAAAACACAAATATTTCATAGTTCGGGAATGAAAACTAAAATGCAATACAATGCATACGGAGTATGTGCTGTAATCGCTCCATGGAATTTTCCTTTAGCAATGGCACATTGGTTAATCATTCCTTCATTAGTTGCCGGAAATAGTGTTGTCTTTAAACCATCCGAAGAAACACCTTTAATTGCACAAGCTTATGTTGATCTTTTTAATAAAATATTACCAAAAGATGTTCTCCAAATTGTTCATGGTAATGGTGAACAAGGAAAAGCCTTAGTAAACTCAAATGTTAACCTTATCGCGTTTACAGGTTCAAAAGAGACTGGTAAAGACATTATGAAAAATGCCGCAATAGGTTTGAAAAGATTGATTATGGAATTAGGTGGAAAAGATCCTTTAATTGTACTCAAAGATGCAGACATTGATAAAGCAGCAAGATTCGCAGTAGCAAGTAGTTTTGAGAATGCTGGTCAAATGTGTAATTCAACAGAAAGAGTTTTTGTGGATAAATTAATAGCTGAAGTATTTGAGAGTAGGGTAATTGAATATGCTAAACAATATAAAGTTGGTTCATGGGACGAAGACTCAGATATAGGTCCAATTATTAATGAAAAGCAAAGAAACATAATATTAACACAACTAGAAGATGCTGTAGAAAAGGGTGCAAAAATTATATTTGGCAAGGAACAAAGACGACAAGGTTTTATTTTCCCAACTGTTATAACAAATATAAACAATGACATGAAAATATTTCAAGAAGAAACATTTGGTCCTATTGTGAGTATTTGTCATTTTGATACAAATGAAGAAGTAATTTTAAAAGCGAATGATTCTGACTTTGGATTAGGAGCTGTTATATATGGAAGAGAGAGTGTTAATGACATTGCAGAGAGAATGGAAGCTGGAATGGTTGGCATAAACCAAGGTATAGGTTCTGCTGGAGATACTCCATGGGTAGGTTCTAAACAAAGTGGTTATGGTTACCATGGTTCCCCTGATGGGCATAGACAATTTACACAAGTAAAAACAATTACACAAAGAGGATAATATGGATAATAGTTTTTATGTAGTAGCAAAAGAAGCAGGTGCTGAAAATGCATCTTTGCCTACATGGGCAAATGATATAGAAAATGAGATTAAGTTAGATGAAGATATAAAACATAAAATAAGAAGAATAGACTTGGAAAATGTTCCAGGTGCTTTTCAATTATTAGAAGTTCTTAGTACACAAGAATGTGATAATTTAATTAAAGAAACAGAGAACTTGGGATACTTAGAAGACGCAGCTGTTTCATTACCTAGATCAGTTAGACACAATAACAACATAACATGGGTTGTTGATGATTTAACACATGACATCATTTGGAATAGGTGCAAAGATTTTATGTATGATAATCTAGATACTTATTTGGGAAAAAAGCCTTTATCTCTCAATAAAAGATTTAGATTCTATAAATATTCCCAGGGAGATTTTTTCAAACTTCATACAGATGGTTCTTGGCCTGGAAGTCGTGTTGTAAATCATGAACTTATTACAAGTTTCTATACAGATAGATATAGTCAAATGACCTTTTTAATTTTCTTGAGTGAAAATTTTGAAGGTGGAGAGACACAATTCCTAGTGAAAAATAATGCTAAAGATGAGTTAGTGAATATACGAACACCAAGAGGTGGAGTATTGTGCTTTCCTCATGGTCTTCATCCATTACATTACTTACATAGTTCAAGTACTATTACATCAGGAATTAAATATATTATTAGATCCGATGTATTGTTTGAAATTTAAATAATTTCTTATATATTAATACAGGAATATAAAATTATAGAGGTGGCATCGATATTGATTTAGTACCTTATAGACTGCATATAAGTAAGATGGAAGTTTCTAATACTAAGGGTAATACTTGCTTTAATGTGAGATTGTGAAAAAACTTAGTATGGAATATCCCCCTATAAACTAGACAATATTTAATTC
>JBLHPD010000178.1:0-10255 GCA_047624165.1 Clostridium sp.
TTTCCCTTGAAGCGCTTCTACGCCTTTAAAAAGTGAAGTTATAATCGCTCTTTTTCCTGGATTAGCCTTTGCAAACATAACAGCTGCCTGCATCTTCGGTAGCATACTACCTGGTGCAAAATGTCCCTGGTCAATGTATTTTTCTGCATCAGCAACACTTAATTCACCTAAATCTATTTGGTTTGGCATTTTGTAATTTATTGATACTTTTTCTACTTCCGTAAGTATCATAAGTGCATCAGCACCAATATCCTCTGCAAGTCTTTCAGCTGCTAAATCCTTATCAATAACTGCTGCAACGCCTTCAAGTGATCCATCTTCCTTTTCTATTACTGGTATACCACCGCCACCAGCTGCCACTACTATTGTTGTATCCCAAAGTGCTTTAACTGCTGATAACTCAATAATTCTCTTTGGTACAGGTGATGCAACAACTCTTCTGTAACCCCTTCCTGCATCTTCCTTCATTGTAAATCCTTGCTCTGTTTCGATCTTTTTTGCTTCTTCTTCTGTATAAAAAGCACCAATTGGCTTAGTTGGATTTTGGAATGCTGGATCATTCTTATCAACTACAACCTGAGTTACTAATGAAACAACTGGTATGTTTCTGTTTCTTTTAGCTAATGCATACCTTAACCCTTGTTGAATATGGTAACCAATGTATCCTTGGCTCATAGCTCCACAAACATCAAAAGGCATTACCGGAGTAACGTTTGCAGCCGCTTCAAATGCTAATACTATTCTTCCAACTTGTGGTCCATTCCCGTGTACTACTGCTAGTTCATATCCTGTGCAACTTAATTCTGCTAAGAATTCTGCTGTCTTTTTTACTACTTCTAATTGCGCCTGCGCAGTTGCAGATGAACCTGGTTCCTGTAATGCGTTCCCACCTAATGCTACCACAACTTTTGTTATTGACATATTAATTACCCCCAAAATATTATTATTATTATTATTATTATTATTATAAAGCCTTAATTTAGTATATTCTTTAGAATTGGAACGAATATATATCTAACTTAATACCGTAACTACTAAAATGTGATATATTCTTAGTATACCTTGCCTTCACCTAAAATGGAAGCAAAGAAATAACATTAATTATTCACTCTTTTTAATCTAATAATATTATTAATTCTTCTGGTTACACTCCAATGTACAAATATGAATCTTTAAATATGCCCCAGACAGTTTTAGAGTAAACACCAAATAAATTTCATAAGAAAATAAATATTTTGTCGTTTTGTGTAATTTCATGTAATTTAGTGTATAATTAACGTATGAGATAGATTTACTACACTAATCACTTTTTAGGAGATGTCATACATGAATAATATCCAAGATATTAAATTAAGCATATTTTTATATAGATATATAAATCAGAATAAGATATTAAATAAAAATCGCAATTATAAAAACGAAAAAAAATTGACATAGATAATAATTTCAAGGAAGACTTGAAACAACACTTTAGAGAATTAGCTTTAATTGATAATAGTAATAACAATAATATAAAATGTAATATATAGAGTATAAGCATAATGAAACCCTCGATTAAGTAATCGAGGGTTTCATTATTTACTACCAATTTATATATTCTTTTACAATATAATAGTTTAAAGCTATACCTATATCTTTTTAACAAATTCAGATTTTAATTCCATAGCACCAAAACCATCTATTTTACAATCAATATTATGATCTCCGTCAACTAATCGTATATTTTTTACTTTCGTACCTTTTTTTATGGATGTCGGACTCCCTTTTACTTTAAGATCTTTGATTATTGTTACAGAATCACCGTCGTTTAATACATTCCCATTTGCATCTTTGATAATCTTTTTCTCTTCACTATTTTCAGTTTCTAATTCTGAAGTCCACTCATGAGCACATTCTGGGCAAACAAAAAGACCTCTATCTTCGTAAGTATATTCTGAATTACATTTTGGGCATTTTGGCAAATCTAACATAATTTCATTTCCTCCATTCGTTATTGTTACTTCTAATACATAAGAAGTATTTTTAATACTATTTTACAACTTCACAAAATTGCAATTAAACTTAAATTTCACAAAAAAAAATAAGGCATTCCTTATATGTTTATATATTATCATAGTCTTCTCATATTGACAAACCATCTTTCAATGATATCCCTAGTATCCTCTTTTAAGTCCATATACTATATTACGATTTTGTGCGGAGTTTAAGTCTAATAAGTCTACATTCCCCTTAATCTATTTTAAAAGGAATGTGGACTTAATAACTATTTATGAAATTTTTATTATATTTAACTAGGCTTTCCAGGTTGTGGAGATATAAGCGAAGCTAAACTAGCAATAACTGGAAATATCATCATAATAAATATTATTTCCTTGTATCCATTAAATAAGTCAAAAGCAAATCCAAAAGGCAGTGGCCCCAATGCTGAGCCAATAACCATTGCGGTAGTTGCTATACTTCTTATGCTTCCGAGATGTTTCTTACCATAATAACTAGGCCATAATGCTTCTGTAGTTACAGAGTTAAAAGCATTAAATATAGCGACTAATATAGCATATAAGACCACACCTTTACTTGAATTTGCTTCTACCATGGCAAACATTGCAATAACTAGTATCCAATAATTTACAGTCCTTATGTAATGTACTTTTACTCTATCTACCATATGCCCTGCTAAAAAATTTAATGGTAGTTGGATTATAGCAGTTAAACTTAGTATAGATGCAGCAAAAGCTATTGATAAACCTTTTTCTTCAATAATAGATACCATATGAAAAGTTAAGCCTGTATTAACCATAGATGGAACAGCCATACAAAATATCATTAACCAAAAGGTTCTTGTTTTCATTGCATCCTTTAAAGTCCAATCAATATTACCTTGTATTATATTGTTTTCACTTTCCTTCTTTCTTATTATATTACTCCTAATGTCTTCCCCATCCGGCAAAAGCTTCATTTCTTCTGGTCTATTTCGAACAAATATCCAACCCAAAGGAGCCATTATCGTCATTAAACTGATACCCCATATTATCCAAGTAAATCTCATACCTACCAAATTTAATAACCAGTTATTAATCACAGGTAAAGTTGCAGAACCAATTATACTCCCTATGGTCATTATACTAATAGCCCTACCCCGCCTTCTCACAAACCACTGACTAACAAGCGTAGATGGAATAAGAGTCATGGAAGCTTGACCTAATAACCTCATAAATACAAATCCAATAAATAGCATAACAGGATTAAAAACAAAACTCATCCACAAACATGTAATACCTAAAAGCAAAGATATTATCGTAAGCATCTTTCTATGTCCCACACTATCAAGTTTCCTTCCAATAAAAGGGAGCAGAAGTCCTGCACATAACGATGCAAAAGAATAAATACTGGAAACTAAAGATCGGCTCCATCCAAAACGTTTAATATACGCATTTATGAATATAGAAATTGAATAAGTTTGGCCTGGTCCTGAAAAAAATAGTGTTATTGCAGAAATAATTACAATTACCCAACCGTAGAAAAAAGGAAATCTTGAGTGCTTCACTTCACTCATTTTTTTAATCTTCAAATTATGTCCTCCTTAAATTACCCAGCTTATTAGCTTGACCTATATAGTCATTATATGAAATATATTAAAAAACATCAAATTATATTAATTTCACTAAATCGCTTATTATAATTCACTATCTTTTCAAAATAAAAAATCCCTACTTATAGCAAAGCACTAAGTAAGGATCCCTCCCGTAGTAATTTCCATTTTTGTTTATTAAATCTGATTTTATTCTGCTATTATATCGTCTGCAGCTTTATCTGCTACTGCTGTTTTTATTAATGATGCTGCCCTATCTATTGCAGCACGTATTAATACTAGTGATTTTCCTGTTGCGGCATGATTTATTGCTGTCTCTTCATTTGCTGGAACCTGCGCCATATTGACTTCAACTTTAGAAGAAGTAAATATAGCATTTGCAAGCATTCTCCAGTCGTTTTGAGGATGAGCCTTATTAACCAGGTTATTTGCAAATATTGTTATATCGGAATTACCAACTTTAGTTGTTATAGCAAGTGCCTTTCCCTTTGCAAGCAGTTTTCCTTTATCAATACCGAAAGCGATATCAGTGTCAGGCCACCATCCCGCCTTGAAATAATCATCCCCAGTAGATATACTTGTAAGTACCTTTGCTCCCTCAGGTACTACGCCGATATACCCACCCTGCGAATCATAAATTGTTTCTTTTTCAGAATAACCAGAGGTAATCATGCTTTCCTGCGCTACAACCGCTCTCATTAATCCCTCATAATCTGTATTGACATAATCGAAATCAGTTGTTATAAGTTTGTTTTTTACAAAGCTCATTGCATCTCCACCTATTCCTACATAGGGTTTTCCTGCATAAATGCTAGTTTTAACATCTGCACTAGAATCAGTTACAATTATATTCCCATCTGCTACATTATTACTAACAGTAAATCCTAGTTCTCTAAGTGTAAAAGTCAAATGTCCAGTTGCTAAAGGTGCTGCTACTGTAGGCTTAAGCAATTTAATTGAATTCGATGTTCCATTATATGCAGTTACATCCAATAAATATTTATTTTTAACACTATTAAGGTCTACTTTTGAAACTACATAATCACCCTTTTTATAATTTAATCCGGGCGCAACTAACATCTCCACTGATTTACCTCTATTCAATAGCTCATTGACCGCTTTAACAGCATCATTATTAGTATTTCCTATTACATATCTTTCTGAACCCATTGATACTTTTGTTTTAGGTATAGAAACACTTGTCACATCCTGTAATTTCCCACTAAATGCCCCTGCTTTTCTTACTTCATATTTATTAAACCCTCTCGTATCTGAGAATGCGTTGACTATTTCAGCATACATCAGTGTAAAATCAGATACGTCATATCCGTCATACAACACTTCATTGGCATAACCCCTTAATGCTTGATGCATATCGATTACATAGCTTCCTTTCGGGTATGTGGTATTCTCTATATTTATTTCTTCACTTGTTTTAGCAACTTTAATGCCATTCCTAAGCAAGTATTCAACCATTTTATATGCTTCAAGAGAGTTTTTCTGTAAACTCTTTGCTACGGGTAATACATAGTATTCCGGGAAAAAATTATCATTTGCTCCCCTTGATCTTCCTATCTCATCTCCTGCTGCATTTACCATCCAAGGGTCTACTTTTTCCTTTACATCTAACCCTTCTACCCCACGTTTGTAATATTCCAGCTGGTTATTATACAGCCTGTCCTTGTTTTCTACTACATATTTTACATTGGCGAGACCTACAGCTACTTGAGCATCCATTGAGTCTTCATTTATTTCCGGTATTTCCACTGTATGTGCTAAAGAACCAAACTCCATCGCAAATACTGCTGTATAGGCTGGTACTCCATCATCCCACCCACCTGCATAATCTTCATAAGGAATCTCATAGTTTGTATACTTTGTATTAGCAATACCAGCATTACCCATTAGGTGTGCTTGTTCCAACATATTGTCTATTAAGAGATCATATTCAAAGTTGGGATCATGCGGTGATGTACATGGCTCGATTAAGAAACCAGACATAAATCCGTGAAAATCAAGGAATGTTACTGGTTTCCATTTTACTATTTCACTTGTAGTAAGCCTTGCTTCAATCTGTGTCTGATATGCATTATCCCTATTGACATCAAATCCATTTGCATTAGTTCTTGTATTTAAAGCCCTTCCATCAGGATTTTCTGTGAAGTTAAAGAGGAATATCACATTGTCTAGTGCGTTAGCTACATTTATTGTTACAGTTTTATCTGTCGTAGTTTCCACCTGTGTTCCATCCTTTGTATCTGTCTTTGGCACTTTCGTTACTAATGTAGTATTATATGATATAGTGTCTTCTATCGCAAACTTATTAAACAGTTTAAGTATGGCATCAACACCCGGTGCTTCATCTGGATGTATGTTATTAAACCATATCGGCACTTTATAATCTCCCATTTTTCCATTCTTTATCATATCCTGCGGTGCCTTAGGATTTTCCGTCATCATAGGCATTGTTACATTAAGATATTGGTCTACCGATGCTTTATCTTTTGCAAGAATTACAAAGCTCGAATCTCTTCCTTGCACTGTCTTTCCAAGGGATTTATATTGAATATATCTGCCTGATTTTGATAAACTTGTAATTCTATCAATTTCCGGCTTAATTTCATCATAAGTATGGTAGTAATCATATGCATTAATCTTCATTATGGTAGATGCTGACTTATCGCTTAAAGTATCTTTAGCAACAAAATCAAAATCGCCCAATAATGGTGGATACAATGTTCTTCCAGCTTCATTCAAATTTACTGTTCCGTATACAAGATCAATCTTGAGCTTTGCCCTTATAATAGTTCCATCCAATGTTGGCCCTTCAGAAAATGTTATGAATGGATCACCTGTGTATGTTTTGGCAGTTTTATCATACTTCAACCACTTGTTTAATGATTTCCCACCAAGTGTCCACTGAATATTTTTAAGATTAGGCACGTATCCTAAGTTAACCGCAACATCAATCACTTTTGCTTCACTAAGTGATATGTTGTTATCACTTAAGGTTATACTCGTTTGTTTGGTTACATCTTTTGAATTAGATGAAATCTGGTATGTATCCTGTACATTAACGTTATTTTGTGCAAATGCTGATGAATTGAATGTTGGTGAAATAACTATTGAAATCACCATAACAAGCACCATTAATAAAGATAGACTTTTCTTTGACATAGTTTTACCTCCTCATATAATGTAAATAACTTGCTTTACATAGAAAATATTACTTTGTAAGTTAATTCTATAAATTAATACTAATTCCTCTTTATTATTTTATAAGTGGTTATGATATAATTAAATCGAAATAATATAATAATCAAAGGAGAATTTATGAAACCCTACAGTATACTAGATAATTTAATATTTTTAGATATAGAAACCACTGGCATTGATAGTAAAAATGATAAAATTGTAGCAATCAGTGCTGTTAAAATAAAAGATAAGTTAGTTACTAAGTTTAACACCCTAGTTAATCCAAATAGATTAGTACCACTAAGTATATTTATTCTAGGTAGAGAGATTACTCAAGAGGACCTAGCTATCTCACCACAGATTAATGAGGTTATGAAAGAACTATTGGTTTTTTTTGAAGACCTCCCTTTAGTCTGTCTTAATGCAACTTTTGAAGAAAATTCTCTTGAGATAAGCAATGCGTTTTTAGATTTATTAGACCTTTTCGCTATACTTTTTCCGGAACTTACAGAATTTAATTTTCAATATTTACTAAATAAATTTATCCCTCATTATAAAGAAGAAAACCATACGCGCCTTAGTGATGCAGAAAACGCAGTAAAACTACTTAATTATGCAATCAGTAAATTTTACTTAGAAAATGGTTATACTCTTCCAATGAGCATTACAGCGCTGGAAGCTTGGAACTGGTACCCGTATCTTACAAAGGTTAATATGGGTGATGTAAAAGGTTTTTTAGAAAATAAGCCTATTGTATTTAAACATAATGCAGATGAACCTTATCCTATTTTTGCTCTAAGGGACTATGAAAAACTTTTTGAGCATAAAGACCTTTGGAGAAGAAATGGCAGGAGTTATACCTTAAGACCGCAGCAAAGGGATGCAGCAAAGTTTATAAGAGAAGGCCTTGAGGGCGGTAAAATCACAATAATGGAAGCACCAACGGGTCTCGGAAAAAGCTTGGCTTATTTGCTTCCGGCTTCTATATATACTTATCTCAAAGAAGAAAAAATTATTATATCTACTAACACTAAAGGATTACAAAATCAGCTGGTGGATAAGGATATTCCGAGTCTTCTAGAGACTTTAAATCTAAAAGGAGATATAAACTATACCTTAATAAAAGGGAAAAGCAATTATCTCTGTTTTGATAGATTTAAAGATATAGAATATCCTAAGGACATGAAAACTCTTATTGGATATGTTTATTTGAAAAGATTAATAACAGAAAAGGGAATTGGAGAGGTAGAAGGAATAAACCATGAACTAAAAGAGAAGTTTAATTTAAACTACCTAATAGAACAATGCTGCTGTGACTCAGAACTTTGTGATGTGAGTAGCTGTAAGTATGAGGAGCAATGTTATTATGCTTCAAAGGTTGAAGCACTAAAGGAAGCACAGGTAATTGTAATAAATCATTCCTTATTATTAAAGTGGCCCTATAAAAGTATAGCTCCTCTTGAAAATATTGTGATAGATGAAGCTCATAATCTCACTGATGAAGTATATGACGCCTTTGAAAGCACTTTGATTTCTTATGAATTCACAAGATTTCTAAATGATATATATGACATCACAAAAAAGAGTGGATACCTGTATTTTTTATCGCTAAGAAATAAAAAGAATTCTTTACCCTTAAGTGAAGTAGCTTTAAATATGAAGCAGTGTAACAATAGTATTAATAATATTGAAGATGCCTTTGAAAACTATATAATAACCAGCAGAATAAGTCGGGAGTACAATATTAAAGAGCATGTAAATAAAAATAATCCTAACTTGTCAATGGTAATAAAATGTTTAGAGTATCTTAAAGATGGCATGACTCGCTTAAATATAAATTTAGATAAATCTATTTCAATTTTAAGGGATACATCTACTATTGAAAAAGATAAACGTTTTAAAATATTAGTTGAAAAAGTTGAAGTTATAAATAGCTACATTAACTTGCTCGAGGATATGGTTATTCAAAGCAAAGAAAATTATTGCTTTTACTTTGAGGTAGACAAATACTTTAAGTGGTGGAAGATATCCAGTATCCCCCTAGATGTATCAGGTGCTTTTTATGAAAAAATACTAAGTGGAGCTAAAAGCTGCCTTTTTGTATCGGCTACTTTAAGTACGGAGGACAGTTATAATAGTTTTAAAAAGACTTTGGGAATTAATATTGCTAAGTCCCACAACAAAGAAATAGTAGAGGTACCTCCTATAAAACCTATCTTTAACTATAAAGGCAAAAGTGCCATTTATTCTATAGAAAATATTGATCCTAATAATGTAGAAGTTTTTTCAGAAAAACTGAAAAATTTTGTTTTAGAACTTTTGCATAATGTTGAAGGCAATATTATTATGCTTTTTACAAGTAGAAAAAGACTTATGGCATTTAAGAAAGCTGCTACAGAAGATTTGTTGTCCCTTAAAGTAAGAGTTGTGGATGGAAAAAAAGACATAGAAAAATTAAAATCTAGAGATGAGAGATATATTTTGCTTGGATCAAAGGGATATTTTGAAGGTATAGATATTCCAGGGGACACTATGACCACAGTCATTTTAGATAAAGTGCCTAATATTAATGGTAGTGAACCCTTTTATAAGTCATTAATAGATAATATGATTGAAAGAGGCAAAACTTATTGGCAGTCCTATGCCCAGGTGAATTTTCCCATTGTTTCGATTGATTTAAAGCAGATTTATGGAAGAATTATAAGAACTGAATATGATTATGGTTCTCTATTTATTATGAGTAAATTCCATAGTGATAACTCCACAGTAAAAAAACTTGCCACTCAGCTTCACGGAGTGCCTATTATACGAAAAGATGGCGATGATATCTTTAGGGATTTGAAATCAAGGGTAACAAGATGGAAACAAATAAATCTTTATAAGATAATGAAGGAAATTAAACCTTATTTAAAAAAATCTATTTCAGAAAAGAAGAGGTTTAAGGAAATTGAATCACTTAAGGAAATCGAGAATTTTATAAATGAATTTATGTCCTTTGAGTATAGCAAAAGAAATTTGAAGTATGATGTGAATATTTATTTAGCCCAAGAAATAAGTATTTATATTAATGGTAAAGAGTTAAAATTGGATGCTGGAAACAGCACTAAAATAAATCAGTATTTTAAAGATATTATTTAGATTAAACTAAATAAATAAGCCTACCTATTTTTTTAAAATATTTAGCTTCCAATTTGTATCAAGCTCTGCAATACCTATTTCACTCTTGTAGTCTAGTATTCTAGGATCAAAAGGCTTTTTTTATATATTCATCAGCTCCACAATTTAATGCTTCAATTTCATCCTCGTTTTGTGTTTTTGCAGTTAAAAGTAATACCTTTGTATTACTCAGACTGTTGACAAACATAAAATGTTAAATATCCCAATTTTTAATTGGGATATTTTTTTGTTGGCAAAAAGGATTTTGGGTCATCAATGTCGAATATATATAGTATACAAACTTTATAATTTGGA
>JBLHPD010000179.1:0-10204 GCA_047624165.1 Clostridium sp.
AATCAAGAGTCTTTATGGATTGAAGTAAGCAAAAATATTATCCCGACTTTTTACACAAAATAATACATTTCAACTGTAGTTTTGAAAAGAAGTCGGGATAATTATAAAGTCGGAATAAGTGTTGTGAAAGGGGCGAAACATTTTAATTGTTAGCCTCTATTCGATTGTCAGCCTGTTTTTGAATTGCATTTATTTAATATTTCGCGGTAAAACATTAAATGCTATATTGAGAATGTTGAGAATATTGTGAAATATGACTTATTATGGAGTAATACCAACAAATTTGTGATAATATGCAGAATATGTTATAATGTCGTAAAGGATTACATATTAACAATTTTAGACAAAAGTAATTTTTTACTCAAAAAATCTTTTTATGGGAAAGGTTTTTAATAATCAGATGGGATGTGTTTTATGGACTTATTATCAATGGTTGAAAGTATTAACGGAATTTTGTGGGGATATATATTAATATTCTTGTTATGCGGTACTGGGATTTATTTTACGATAACGCTAAAATTTGTCCAAGTTAGAAAATTTAAAGATACCTTTAAAAAAGCTTTTGGAGGAATTAAACTTGGAAGTAAAGCAGGCGACGAAGGAATGTCATCTTTTCAAGCAATGACAACCGCAATGGCGGCGCAAGTAGGAACAGGAAATTTAGCAGGAGCAGCAACTGCAATAGCTTCAGGAGGACCAGGAGCAATATTCTGGATGTGGCTAAGCGCTTTCTTTGGCATGGCAACTATTTTTGCGGAAGCAGTTCTTGGTCAAAAATATAAAGAGAAAGTTGACGGTGAGATGACAGGAGGGCCTGCTTACTATATTAGTAAAGGTCTTGGTAGTAAAAAGCTTGCAGCATTTTTTGCAGTTATGAGTGTAATTGTATTTGGATTTATAGGTAGCATGGTACAAACTAACTCAATAAGTGCAGCAATTAGTTCAAATATCACTGTTCGTATAATCGTTGGTGTAGTAGTTGCAGCATTAGCGGGAATGATTTTTATTGGAGGAGTAGGTCGTATTGCAGGATTTACTGAAAAAGTAGTTCCAGTTATGGCTGTATTTTATATAATAGGTGCTTTAATAATCATTGTAATAAATTATGCAAATGTAGGACCAGCAATTAAAATGATATTTGTAGCAGCATTTAATCCTAAAGCTGCTACTGGCGGTTTAGTAGGAATTACGGTAAAAGAAGCTATGAGATATGGTGTAGCAAGAGGTCTATTCTCTAATGAAGCAGGAATGGGTTCAACACCACATGCACATGCACTTGCAAAAGTTAAGCATCCTGCTGAGCAGGGGCTCGTTGCAATAATATGTGTATTTATTGATACTTTTGTAGTATTAACACTAACTGCACTTGTTATATTAACTACAGGAGCATTAGATGGAACAACTACTGGTATAGCTCTAACTCAAAAGGCTTTTGTAAATGGAATGGGAAGTATTGGAGGTCCATTTATAGCTATAGCGTTATTCTTCTTTGCTTTTTCTACTATAGTGGCTTGGTATTTCTTTGGAGAAACCAATTTCAAATATTTATTTGGTAAAAAAACATTAAATATATATAGAGGTTTAGTTCTTATATTTATAGTATTAGGTGCGGCACTGAAGGTTGATTTAGTATGGGAGCTCGCAGATACATTTTATGGATTAATGATTATCCCCAACTTAATCGCATTGCTAGGACTTGGAGCTTTAGTTAAAAAGAGTTTGAAAAATTACGAAGATGATTTTGAAGATAAAAAATAATTTAATAATATATTTTCAGAATAAAACAGGATGGCATATTTTATGTCATCTTGTTTTTTTAATTGGTATTAAAATCATGAGAGCATGGAATTATATTAAAATGAGAAATTTTACGATTTTTGTACGCAATAAATTTGTGCTTAAATTATATGATAGAAAAATTAATAACCACTTTATTCTAAAATATGCTTTTATAATGGTGCATTATATACTATAATCTAATTATAACGAATTATAAAAGAGATTTAATGTTTAATATTCGTATAAATTTTACTTTTGGAGGTATTAATCATGGAAAATAAGATATATAGGTTATATGTAGAGAAAAAAGCGAACTATAATGTTGAAGGTGAAAAAATATTAAGAGATATAAAAATAAATTTAGGGATAAAAGGCCTTGATGGACTTAGATTAGTTAATAGATATGATATTATGGGAATATCAGAAAAGCAGTACCAAATGTCGAGAAGCACAATATTTTCAGAGCCTACAGTGGATGAAGTTTATGATGAAGTGTTAGATATTAAAGACGACGATATAATATTTGCTATTGAATTTTTGCCAGGGCAATATGATCAGAGAGCGGATTCAGCTGCTCAATGTATACAAATCCTAACTCAAAAGGACAAACATATAGTTAAAACTGCAAAAGTTATTATATTAAATGGGAATATTACTAAAAGTGAATTAGACAAGATTAAAGAATATTGTATAAATGCTGTAGACTCTAGAGAAGCAGAACTCGAAAAACCAAAGGATTTACAACAAAATTTTAATGAGCCAGAAGAGGTAAGTACAGTAGAATCTTTTACTAAAATGAATGAGGTTGAGCTCTTAGAGTTCTTAAATACTAACGGCCTTGCTATGAGCTTTGAGGATTTAAAATTTTGTAGAGAGTATTTTAAAGATAATGAAAAGAGAGACCCATCAATAACTGAGATAAAAGTTATTGATACATATTGGTCGGATCACTGTAGGCATACAACTTTTAATACTGTAATTGAAGATGTTTTCATAGAAGAAGGTAAATATTCTAAACCAATTAAAATGGCATACAAGGAGTATTTAAATACTAGAGAGTTTGTTTATGGTAAAACAAATAGGGATGTAACACTTATGGACATGGCTGTTATTGCAATGAAAGATCTAAGAAAAAAAGGGAAACTTACGGATCTTGATGTTTCAGACGAAATCAATGCCTGTAGTATAATCATCGATGCAGACATTGATGGAGAAAAGGAAAAGTGGCTCGTGATGTTTAAAAACGAAACCCATAATCATCCTACTGAAATAGAACCTTTTGGTGGTGCAGCTACTTGTCTTGGTGGAGCAATAAGAGATCCATTATCAGGTAGAAGTTATGTGTACCAGGCAATGCGTGTTACAGGCTCAGGTGATCCAAGGGGAAAAATATCAGATACAATAAAAGGTAAACTCCCTCAAAGGAAAATAACTCTTGAAGCTGCTCATGGGTATAGTTCGTATGGAAATCAAATAGGACTTGCGACAGGCCTCGTGTCAGAGGTTTATGATGAAGGATTTGTTGCAAAAAGAATGGAAGTAGGGGCAGTTATCGGAGCAGTACCTTATAAGAACGTAGTTCGAGAGGAACCGCTTGCATCAGACGTAGTTATACTTCTCGGTGGAAAAACAGGCCGCGATGGATGTGGTGGAGCTACAGGATCTTCTAAAGGACATAGTGAGAGTTCAATACTAACTTCTGGAGCAGAAGTTCAAAAGGGTAATGCACCAACAGAGAGAAAAATTCAAAGACTATTTAGAAATCCTAAAGTTACGACAATGATAAAAAGATGTAATGATTTTGGCGCAGGTGGAGTTTCAGTAGCTATAGGGGAACTCGCAGATGCACTTATAATAAATTTAGATGCTGTGCCTAAGAAATACGATGGTCTTGATGGTACGGAGCTTGCTATATCAGAATCCCAAGAGCGTATGGCTGTTGTTGTAAGGCGCGCTGATGTTGATGTATTTATAAAGCTAGCAGAAGATGAGAACTTAGAGGCTGTAGAGGTTGCACAAATAACTGATGATAATAGACTTAAAATGGTGTGGAAGGGGAAAACTATTGTTGATATAAGCAGAAGTTTCCTTGATACCAATGGAGTTAAGCAACATACAGATGTATGCGTAGTAGCACCAAAAGAGAACGAATACTATTTTTCGAAAGGTGCAATTGCAAGTGAGGGAAAATCAAAATCAATAAAAGCCTTATGGAATGATACCTTATCAGACTTAAATGTTTGTAGTAAAAAGGGTTTGGCCGAGCGGTTTGATAGCACTATAGGTGCAGGAACAGTGCTTATGCCTTTTGGTGGAAAGTTTCAGAAAACACCAATTCAGTCTATGGTAGCAAAACTACCTGTATTTCGTGGTTATACAAATACCGGTACGATAATGTCCTATGGATATAATCCTAAATTGTCGAAATGGAGTCCCTTCCATGGAGCAGCTTACGCGGTAATAGATTCGGTAACAAAGGTAGTAGCAAGTGGTGGTAATTATGAAAATATTAAACTAACATTCCAAGAATACTTTGAAAGATTGTCAAAAGAACCTAATAAGTGGGGTAAACCATTTTCAGCACTACTAGGAGCGCTACATGTACAAAAGGAATTTAGTATAGCGGCTATTGGTGGAAAAGACAGCATGTCAGGTACCTTTAATGATATGAATGTACCACCAACTTTGGTATCCTTTGCGGTAGACGTTATAAACACAGATGTGGTTATATCTCCAGAGTTTAAAAACGTAGATAGTCAGGTAGTATTAATTTATGCAAACATCGGGGAAGATGGATTACCTGATTTTGAGAAGCTTCGTGGAAACTATAAATTAATAAAGACATTAATAGAGAGTGGCAAAGTTTTATCAACTTATGCAGTAGGGATGGGTGGACTTGCAGAGGCTATATCAAAAATGTGCTTTGGTAATAACATAGGATTTAGCTTTAATAATGATATTAAGGCAGAGAGTATATTCAAAGAGGATTATGGAAGTATAGTAATGGAAATAGATAAGGAACTTCTAAAAGAGCTAATTAAGAACAACACAAATATTAAGATACTTGGACATACACAAGTAGAACCGATTATCAAAGTCTTAGGGGAAACTATTAGTTTAGAAGAGGCACTAAGTAATTGGGAAGGAACGCTAGAAAGTGTATTTAGCACAAAAGTTAATAATTCTAAATTGAGTAATAGAAATGATAAAACCTACGTAAGTATTGAAAACTCAAAATCAAAAGTGACTCCTTTAATAAAAATAGCGAAGCCTAAAGTTATAATTCCTGTGTTCCCAGGTACTAATTGTGAATATGATTCAATGAGAGCCTTTGAGAAAGCTGGAGCTGAAGTGGAAATTATGGTATTAAATAATTTATCATCAAGCCATATTGAAGAATCTATAAAAGTTATAGCACAGAAGATAAAAAATTCTCAAATTGTTATGCTTCCAGGTGGGTTTAGTGCTGGTGATGAACCAGATGGATCTGGTAAATTTATAGCTACATTTTTTAGAAATCCATTAATACGCGAAAGCATTAGTGAGCTATTAGAAAATAGGGATGGATTGATTCTCGGAATATGCAATGGCTTTCAAGCATTAATTAAGCTCGGGTTACTTCCTGGCGGAAAAATAACTGATATTACAAAGGAAAGCCCAACCTTAACATATAACGAAATTGGGAGACATGTATCTTGTATGGTGCAAACTAAAGTGGTTTCTACCCTATCTCCTTGGCTAAGTAATGTAAAGGTTGGGGAAGTTCATTCCATCCCAGTATCACACGGAGAAGGTAGATTTGTAGCAAATGATGAAGTAATTAAAAAGTTATTCACAAATGGTCAAGTTGCCACTCAATATGTAGACTTTGAGGGTAATCCAAGTTATGATATAAACTTTAATCCCAATGGTTCAATGTATGCTATTGAAGGAATTACTAGTTTGGATGGAAGAGTTTTCGGTAAAATGGGTCACTCTGAAAGAGTGGGCTTAAACATTGGAAAGAATATTATTGGGGAAAAAGATCAGAAAATATTTGCGGCAGGAGTAAATTATTTCAAATAAAATATAAAGGTCATATTTGAAAATCTAGTTATAACAGTAAAAACACGAACGATAATATCGTAGAAAGTAAATAATTTAGCAAATATAGATATAAACACGAACGATATTTAAAATAGTATCAACAATGTATTGACGTAGCTGGAATTTGATGTTAAGATAAAAACATAAATTAATAAAAAATTAATTCATCGATATATTTCTGGAAATATGGTTCAGAAGTTTCTACGAGAGGCCACTAACTTCTCACTATTGGTGAATCTTGAATTGACCTTATAAAAAGAGTGGGTTAGTAGGCACATTTAAATAACATGCATACTAATCTGTTATTTAAATGTGCCATATACCCCTAATTCAGGATTACACCATTAGAATAACTTTTTTATGGCGTAATCTTTTTTTTATTGGGAATTATAAAGTTTGAATACTCTAATTCAATTGGGAGGTAATTAAATGAAGGTAGGAATTATTTTTGGAAGTAAATCAGATATAGACATAATGAAAAATGCAGCAATTGTCCTTAAGGAATTTGGTGTAGATTACGAAGTACATATTCTCTCAGCTCACAGAGTACCAGAAAGATTAACCCAGGTAATAAAGGAAATGGAAAATGGTGGGGTGGAATGCATTATAGCAGGCGCAGGGCTTGCTGCACATCTTCCAGGTGTAATTGCTTCTCAAACAGTGCTACCGGTGATTGGAGTGCCAATTAAGGCTGCTCTCGGAGGTATTGACTCGTTACTTTCAATTGTTCAAATGCCAAAAGCCATTCCTGTAGCTACGGTGGGTATCAATAATAGCTATAATGCTGGAATGCTTGCAGTTCAAATTTTAGCTCTTAAGGATTTAGAACTTAAAAATAAATTAGTGAAATATAGAAAAGAAATGAAAGAAAAATTTATAACTGAAAATGAAGAGCACATTGAATTTTAGTATGAAATTTAAGATATAAGGTTTGCAAATTAAAATATTAAGGAGTGATTATTGATGGAAAATTCAGTATTATTATATGAGGGAAAAGCTAAAATAATGTATAGCACAGATAATAAAGATGAGGTCAGAGTATATTATAAAGATGATGCAACAGCATTTAATGGAATTAAAAAGGCTCAAATTGAGAATAAAGGAAATTTAAATAATAGTATAACTACTATGTTATTTGAGTTATTAGAGAATAGAGGTATAAAAACACATTTCATTAAGAAACTAAGTGATAGAGAACAGCTTTGCAAAAAGGTTGAAATAGTGCCACTAGAAATAATAGTAAGAAATGTGGCAGCTGGTAGTATGGCAAAACGATATGGAATAGAGGAAGGAACTAAGCTAAAAACAACAGTGTTTGAATTAAGTTATAAAAATGATGAATTAGGTGATCCACTTATAAACGATTCTCATTCAATAGCTATGGGGCTTGCTACGCAAGAAGAATTATCAGAAATATATAAAATGGCTTCAGAAATAAATGATATTCTAAAGGAAGTTTTCTTAAAACAAGATATTAATTTAATAGATTTCAAATTAGAGTTTGGTAGATATAAAGGAGAAATAATTTTAGCAGATGAGATATCACCAGATACTTGCAGATTTTGGGATGTTAAAACTGGAGAAAAATTGGATAAAGATAGATTCAGAAGAGATTTAGGAAATGTTACAGAAGCATACGTGGAAATATTAAGTAGAATTAAAAAGAGTTAATGCGATAGATTAAGTCTCCTGCATGACTTGTAATAAGAGTTTGAAACGTGAAATTCCATTAAGAAATTCTAATTTTTTATAAATATAAAATGCCCTATCGCTCACATTCGGCCTTCAGCCGGTTCGCTAGACTTCCTTCCAGGAAGTCTCACGAGAATTTTATATTTATAAAAAAAGAATTTCTAAATGAAATTTCAATGTTTCTGCACTTCTTATTACAAGTCACTACTGGAGAAAATTCGTATTATATGGCATTAACAATTTTATGAGTAATGGAAGTAATGAGAGAGATATTAAGAAACATGATGAGGAGGGTTTTCTTTGAATGGAGTTATAGAATCAAACGAAGTAACAATAAATGACGAGGATAAGTTTAAAGATGAATGTGGCGTGTTTGGGATATTTTCACCGGATAAAGACTTAGATGTTGCGACTTTAACATACTATGGACTTTATGCTTTGCAGCATAGGGGAGAAGAAAGTGCGGGAATTGTATATTCAGATGGAGTTACACTTGCTTGTGAAAAGGCTATGGGCCTTGTATGTGATGTTTTTAATGAAAAAATACTTAAAGAAATGAAGGGTCACGCTGCTATTGGACACGTTAGATATTCAACTTCAGGATGCAGTGAATTAAAAAATGCACAGCCACTACTCAGTAAATCTAAACTTGGTGACATTGCTATAGCACATAATGGAAACCTAGTAAATGCGGATGTTATAAGAGAGTTACTAGAGGATTGTGGGCACATGTTTCAAACATCAATAGATTCAGAAGTTATATTAAACCTAATTGCTAGAGGGGCCAAAAAAGGCATGGAAAAGGCTGTAGTGGATGCGGTTCAGGCTATGAAGGGGTCCTATGGAATAGTTATGCTTACAAAGGATAAGTTAATTGGTGTTCGCGATCAAAACGGCATTAGACCTCTTTGCATTGGGACAATAGGCAACAGTTATGTTATTGCATCGGAAAGTTGTGCACTTGATGCAGTTGGTGCAGACTTTTTAAGAGATGTGAAGCCGGGTGAGATAGTAATAATAGATGAAAAGGGACTTACATCTATTAATTTTGCAGAAAAAACTAAAAATGCAACCTGCTCATTTGAATATATTTATTTTGCAAGACCGGACAGTACTATTGACGGAATTAATGTGTACACCTCAAGAGTAAGTGCCGGAGAACAACTATTTAAAGAATCACCAGTTGATGCAGATATGGTTATAGGAGTTCCAGATTCAGGACTGGCTGCAGCAATAGGTTATTCTAAGATTTCTGGAATACCTTTTGGAATAGGTCTTATAAAAAACAGATACGTGGGTAGAACGTTTATAAGCCCAACTCAAGAAATTAGGGAAAGAGCTGTATCTGTAAAACTAAATGCATTAAAGATAAATGTTGAAGGTAAAAGAGTTATTCTTATAGATGATTCAATAGTTCGTGGAACAACAAGCAAAAGATTAGTTGAAATATTAAAAAAAGCAGGAGCAACAGAAGTTCATTTTAGGGTTTGTTCACCAGTAGTAAAATATCCATGCTATTTTGGAATAGATACGCCTTATAGAAAAGATTTAATCGGTTCTGATATCAGCGTTGAAGAAATTAGACAAGAAATAGGTGCAGACAGCCTCGGATACCTAAGTATAGAGGGATTATTAAAATCATTGGGTCATACTGAATTTTGCTTAGGTTGCTTTACTGGTAGATATCCAGTATCGGCTCCAATTGAAGATGACGAAGAAAGATTAGAAAGGTAGGGGATATTTATGATAACTTATAAAGATGCGGGTGTTAATATTGAAGAAGGCTACAAGTCAGTAAAGCTTATAAAAGAATATGCAGCAGCAACATTTACAAAAGGTGTTTTAAATCATTTGGGAAGTTTTGCAGGGATGTTTGAAATAGGAGAGGGATATAAAAACCCTATTTTAGTTTCAGGAACTGACGGAGTAGGAACAAAACTTGATATAGCTTTTAGAATGAAAAAATATGATACCGTAGGAATTGACTGCGTTGCTATGTGTGTAAATGATGTCCTTTGCCATGGCGCAAAGCCACTTTTCTTTTTAGACTACATAGCTTGTGGAAAATTGGATTCTGCAGTATCGGCACAACTCGTAAAAGGTGTAGCTGAGGGATGTCTTCAATCTAATTGTGCACTAATAGGTGGTGAAACTGCGGAAATGCCAGGATTCTATAGAGATGGTGAATATGATATGGCAGGTTTTACTGTTGGAATAGTGGATAAGCACAAGATTATAGATGGTTCTGCTATCAAAGATGGTTATTCACTTATAGGGATTGAGTCTTCAGGCCTTCATAGCAATGGATATTCACTAGTTAGAAAATTAATACCAGATTTAGATAGTGATTTTAATGGAGAAAAGATAGGCTCGACACTTTTGACACCAACAAAAATCTATGTAAAAACTATATTAAATCTTTTAGATAAATTTGATATAAAGGGTATGGCACATATAACAGGTGGTGGTTTTTATGAAAACATACCAAGAATGTTTAGCGGCGATTTCACAGCAGTGGTAGATAAAAATAGCTTTAATACTCCTGATATTTGTAAGCATCTTATTTCTCTAGGAGTAACAGAAGAACATATGTTTAATACATATAATATGGGAATAGGCTATGTACTATGCGTTGAAGATAAGGATG
>JBLHPD010000180.1:0-10134 GCA_047624165.1 Clostridium sp.
CCAAAAATAAAGAATTTAGTTTATCTGCTTTAATATAAAAATGAGCTGGTAGCTTATTAAACTGCCTGCTCATTTTTATATTATGAAACACCCAAAGTTCAGAAAGAACCGAATTTAGCATAAGTACTTTTTTTGTTTATAGTATAGTAGTTTTTAGTGATAGTTGGGGACAGTTAACAACTAATGAGATTAAGGGGGACAGTTAACAATAAGTCCTTGTTTTAAATCCCATACAATTAGTGCAATTAGTGAGGGACAGTTAATGACTAATGCATGAATGCGTGGTCTACTGCTTGTCCTTCAAAATTTTTGTTAATTTTTTTTCCACTCACCACAAATATAGGATTATTTGCCATTAACATATAGCTCTGACCTTTTGTCTTACTTATTTGAACCTGTACACATTCAACTTCATAATTTAACCCTTTTAAAGTTTCCATAGCCTTGTACACGTTATTTATAGTTATAAAGTTTAAAACAATCTTTCTGTTTTTCTTCAGTTTGCTACCATACTTCTCTATAATATCAGCTATATTCCCACCACTTCCACCTACAAATATAGCATCAAATTCTCCTATTATATTGGGTTCTATTTCCATGGCTTCCGCACTTATTATTTCTAAATTACCAGTCTTAAATTTTTCTTTGTTTTGTTTTAAGACCTCTAACGTTTCTGTGTCTTTTTCTATAGCTATTACTTTACCTTTTCTACATATCTCAGCCATTTGGATACTTACTGATCCCGTTCCAGCACCTATGTCTAGCACTTTATAATCCTCTTCAAGCTCTAGCTTTACTACACTCAATATTCTTACTTCTTCCTTTGTCATTGGGCAATTGCCCCTTATAAATTCATTATCATTGATAAATTTCATATTTTACACACCTCCAGAAGTTAAATTTAGTTAAAATTCAATTAAGTTTAACTAAATTACAATTAAATTAAATTAGTAAATTAGTAAAGTAAGGGACGCTTATTAATCAGTTTAAACTTGTCCTGAACTTTAATTTTATTAGGTACTTTTAAATTTTCATTTAAGAATGCATTTATTTTAGTTATTTTAATGTAATAAACTAATAAGAATATTTATTTTTATATGCTTGTACCGTTTTAATCCATTTAAAATAATATTATGTTAAAGTCAAAACTTTTTATTTATTTATCACTAAAAAATAATTATGAATTACTAATTATTAAAAGATCATTAAAACATTAACAAACATAACACTTAATAAAATCTTCAATAATATTTTTATGTTTTTCTTTTGTTTCAATATATTCTACACCAATATCACTTAGTTTTGATACTCTAGCTGGTGAAATATTCCCAAGTATGGCACATATGTCACTAGATTTAAAATTGCAAAGACTTCTCATTAAAACAACTGTTAATGCTCTTGCTTCTACAAAATTTCTACTATACTTAATATAATTTTTCATCTTTGGTAAATTCAGTCTTGATATTATAAATTCTACTATATCTTCTGGTTTAAAGTTTCTTGTTATTATTCTCCTTTCATTTTTAAACACCGCTTTTTCATGTTTTTGTTCAATCTCTTCTTCCATTTTCTCTTTATTGAATCCAAAAACAAGGCTACAGTAATTTATTCTTGCACTTTCAAGATCATTACCAAAAAAGCCCATAACAAATTCATAATCAACTATGTTGAAAGGGTCCCGTCTTTTTCCAATATATATTCCTAAAGAAGAAAAAGCATATTTTTCTGGACAATCTTTAAATTCCCCAATATCTGTAGGATTATTATGTATATACAATGATACAGTCTTCAAATATTTTTCATCATAAACTATTTTGCTCTTAAATCTATCTTTAAAAAGATGCCCATCCCTTTTATATTTTTTATTAAAGTACATTGCATAAGAAAAATTTATTCCATGCATCACTTTTGATATATCTGCGCCATTAGCATCAACCAATAAATGTGCATGGTTATCCATAAGGCAGTACCCATAGATTTTAACCTTATAGAGTTTTCTATATTTATTTGTAATCAATAAATACCTTTCCTTATCCTCAGCATCCCTAAATAAACTTACCTCTGTGATACTTTTGCACATAATATGAAATATAGCATCATCGACTTTTACCCTTGCCTTTCTTGACATAAAAATCACCTCTCCACACAAACTTTTCTTTAAATTCTTGCCTATGTATTGAGATGATATTCATATTTTTAAGATATAGTTAAAAGTTGTTAACTATCTCCAATTAAATCAATTATCTTAATAAAGAAGTTGTTACCTGTCCCCTCCCTTACATTCACTTCTTTCATAGTTGTTACCTGTCCCTCATTTATTAATCTCATTACTCAATCTTATATTATTATTAAATAATTGTTACCTGTCCCCGTTAAATTTAAATTATTTATATTGAAAGCTCCTAAATGCCTCTAAGAATTTCTCAATGTCCTTTTCAGTATGCTTAACATTTAAGAATATCGCCTCAAATTGAGAAGGTGCAATATTTATTCCATTTTTTATCATATGTTCAAAATACCTTGCAAATAGCTTAATATCACAAGTTTTAACATCAGCAAAAGTTTTAACTTCTTTCTCTTTTGTAAAGAAAGCTGTAATCATTGAACCACATCTATTAACTACCATTGGTATGCCTTTTTCCTTAGCAATTTCCAATAATCCCTTTTTAAGTTTTTCAGAAAGCATCTCCATGTTATCATAAAAATTAGGGTTATTATAAAGCTTAGTTAGTGTTGCGTAACCTGCTGCCATTACTACAGGATTTCCGGACATTGTGCCTGCTTGATAAACTGGCCCCATAGGTGATAATTGCTCCATTATCTCTCTTTTACCACCAAAAGCACCACAAGGAAGTCCACCCCCCATGATTTTTGCATAAGTTATTAAATCAGGTGCTACTCCATAAATACCTTGTGCACCTTTATATGCTACTCTAAATCCACTCATTACTTCGTCGAAAATAAGTAGACTCTTGTATTTATCACATAAATTTCTAATCTCCACTAAAAATTCTTTTTCAGCTGGAATAACTCCCATATTTCCTGCGACTGGCTCTATTATTATGCAGGCTATATCGTCCCTATATTCCTCAAATAACGCTTTTACGCTGTCTATATCGTTATATTTTGCTATTAATGTGTTTACAATGCTTTCTTTTGGAATACCTGCAGAACCTGCTATTCCCGCAGTCAATACTCCTGAACCGGCCTCAACTAAAAAGCTTTCAAAATGTCCATGGTAGCATCCTGCAAATTTAATTATTTTATTCTTTCCCGTATACCCTCTCGCAAGCTTAACAGCACTCATTGTAGCTTCTGTACCTGAGTTAACCATTCTAACCATTTCCACGCAATTTACAGTAGTGCAAATATGCTTTGCTACCTTTAATTCCATTTCTGTAGGTGCACCAAATGTAATAGCGCTTGCGCATGTATTTTGTATAGCTTTTACTACATCCTCATCACTATGTCCAAGTATCATTGGTCCCCAAGCGCATACGAAATCTATATATTTATTTCCATCTTCATCATAAATGTATGCACCCTTACCACTTTTAATAATTGGCGGAGTTACAGTTACATCTTTATAAGCTCTAACTGGACTATTAACTCCACCAGGCATATATTGTTTTGATTCATTAAATATTTCTAAATTTTTCACAGTAAATCCCTCTTTTCTTAATATTTAATTTTTATATTTCTATGCTGAAGCAGAAAAATCAACCTTAACCGTCCATCCCAACTATTTTGGGAGAAATATTTAAATAGTTGTTAACCGTCCCCTACCATTTTGGGAGAATGCTCAATTATTTGCTAACCATTTCCAACTATCTTGACCAATACGCCAACTAGTTATTAACTGTCCCGACTATTTTATTTTGATTAATGTTCTGATTAGTTGTTACCTGTCCCCAACTATTCCTTTGACTAATGCTCAAATAGTCGTTACCTGTCCCCAACTATTCTCCCCCAACTATCCCTTTAGCCATCTGCATAAATCAAGTGAATAATAAGTGATTATCATATCCGCTCCCGCTCTTTTCATTGAAAGATGCATTTCCATAGCTATAGCTTTTTCATCAATTAAACCCATCTTAGCGGCTGCTTTTACCATAGCAAACTCTCCACTAACACTATATGCAGCTATTGGTACATCATATCTGTCTCTAGCCCATCTTACTACATCTAGATATGATAGCGCTGGTTTTACCATTATAATATCTGCGCCTTCCTGAATATCACATTCTATTTCTCTCATGGCTTCTCTGATATTCGCTGGATCCATTTGATAAGTTTTTCTATCCCCAGACTGAGGTGCCGAGTTAGCCGCTTCTCTAAATGGGCCATAAAATGCTGAGGAATATTTTGCACTATAAGCCATTATGGATATATGTTTAAATCCATTTACATCCAAAATTGTTCTTATGGCATCTACATGTCCATCCATCATGTCTGAAGGTGCTACCATGTCTGCTCCAGCTCGTGCATGAGATAATGCTATTTCTGCTATGTATTTTAAACTCTTGTCGTTATCAACTTTTGCGCCTTCCATTATTCCACAATGTCCATGACTCGTATATTGACACATACATACGTCTGTTATTATAAGTAATTCCTTTGATATCTCCCTTGCTTTTTTAACTGCTCTTTGAACAATACCATTTTCATCAAAGGCTCCACAACCAACTTCATCTTTATGGTCTGGTAATCCAAACAACATTACTCCACGTACACCTACTTCTTCAACTTCTTCAATAATTTCATGAAGCCTATCAAGTGAAAAATGGTAATTTCCTGGCATAGATGATATTTCTTCTTTAATATTTTGACCTTCTACTACAAAAATAGGAAATATAAAATCTGATGGAGTTAATACAGTTTCCCTTACTAGATCTCTTATATTTCTTGTTTCTCTGAGTCTTCTATTTCTTTTGAACAAAGTTATCCACTCCTAATTATATAAATTATGATTTTATCCACATGTTGTTATTAAATACACTCTAAAATGTTATTAAAACTCCAGCAAACTGTAATTACATTTTTAAAAGTTCTATAATAATACCCTCTACACTATATTCATCGCATACGGTAGCTTTTATACCTTGCTCTAAAAGTGCCTTTGCAGTTATAGGGCCAATAGCCAGGGCTGCTTTAGACTTTATAGTCTCAAGACTTACCATCTTAATCATATTTTTGACAGTGGTTGGGGAAGTAAATACTATAAGTTCTACATCCTTTATTGCATCCTCATCTCTTAATTTGCCACATAGTGTTTCATATGTGAAAACTTCATCCACGCTGCAGCCAAGGTTTCTTAATTCTTCTACCAAATAAGGTCTTGCGTCTTTCGACCTCGGTATTAGTACTTTGTCTCCCGCTTTTACATATGTCTTCATCTTTTCAAACAAAGACTCAGCAACAAAATGCTTAGCGACTATTTCAGGTATAACTCCTCTATCTTTAAGTGCGCCAGCAGTAGCCGGTCCGATTGCTGCAATTTTTGCATTAAGTTTCCTAATATCAAATTCAATATCCCTTAGGTAATCGAAAAGTATATTTACTCCATTTACACTGGTTAAAGTTAAAAAATCATAACCTGTAAGCTTTTCTCTGTATGAATCTAAATTATAAGATGTATTCTTAAATTCAATGGAATTTATCTCAAGTACCTCTGCTCCTAAATCTATTAATCTTGCTCTGAGATCCTTTGATTGAGCTTTTGAACGAGTTATGCAAATATTTTTACCGAATAATGGCTTCTTCTCGTACCAATTAAATTGATCATTAAATTTAACTACCTCTCCCACTACAATAATGCAAGGAGATGACATTTCTGATTCTTGTACCTTGCCTAGAATATCTATTAAAGTCCCTACTACCTTTTTCTGTTTTGATGTAGTTCCTCTCATTATTACTGCGCAAGGAGTATTTTTACTTTTCCCATTAAATATAAGACTTTCTGCAATTTTTCCTAGATTTTTAAAACCCATCATAAAGACCAAAGTTCCGCTAAGTCTTGCTACTGCTTCCCAATCAATATTAAGCTTTTCTGCGCTCATTGCAGTGAATACATGAAAGCTTTGAGCTATGCCTCTATGAGTGATAGGTATTCCAGCATAATTTAAAACAGCTATTGGTGATGTTATTCCTGGTATAACTTCAAATTCAATATTTCCATCTATAAGAGCTATTGCTTCCTCACCACCGCGTCCAAATACAAAGGGATCTCCTCCCTTGATTCGTCCAACTACATGACCTTTACTAGCGAGTTCTACTAACATTATATTTATTTCTTCCTGAGTTTTATAATGGCATCCCGGCTCTTTTCCGCAATAGAATATTTCACAATTCGGTTTTAAATATTTAAGTACACTAGTACTCGCTAATCTATCATACATAACTGCTGTGCATTTTCCGAGCATTCTTATGGCTTTTAGTGTTATTAGCTCCTCATCTCCTGGACCTACTCCCATTAAATAAACCTTTCCCATTAGTTTCCCCCTTCTGTTTTTCAGTTAACACTTACATTATTCTATATCTAATAATTTTGATATTCTTAATTATTGTCTAAGATCTTTTTAGCTAGAAGAACTCCCAACTCTATATATCTATTTTTATCTCCTGAAAGTTGTTTTTTAACGATTTCTCCGTTAACTCTGTACACTCCAATCATGTGCATAGTTTCACCTTTAAGATAAGCATATGCTCCTATACAATCGTGACAATCTCCATTAAGCGTTGCCATAAAACTTCTTTCTGCATCTACACAAATCCTAGCCTCATAGTTATCCAGTTTTTTAAGTATAGCTACTTGGGGATGACTTTTAACCATTTCAATACCCAATGCACCTTGAGCTATTGCAGGCACCATATCTATCGGGTCAAAATAATTAGTAATTATATTTTCCATATCAAGCCTTTTTAGTCCTGCCGCTGCGAGTATTATGCCATCTAGATTTTCTTTTTCTATTTTTGATATTCTAGTCTGTACATTACCCCTTATAGGCACAATTTCTACATCCGGTCTTAATATCTTAACTTGAGTACCACGTCTAATACTGCTAGTCCCTATTCTTGCGCCCTTAGGTAAATCGTAAAAGCTAATGTTGTTAAAGGCAACGAATGCATCGCGAACATCTTCTCTAACTGGAATAGCCACTATTTCGAACTCCTCTGGTACATCGTATGGTACATCTTTCATACTATGTACTGCCATATCAACTTTTTGTTCTAGCATAGCATGCTCTATTTCCTTTACAAAAAGTCCCTTTCCTCCTATTTTGTCTAAAGTAACATCTAATATTTTATCTCCCTTAGTCTCGATAAGTACCTTTTCGCCATCAATATCAAATTTTTCTTTAATCATTGCTATAACAGTATTCGCTTGCACTTGTGCAAGCTCGCTTCGCCTAGTTCCTATATTAATTTTCAAAACTCATTCCTCCTTTAAATCACATGCGTTACTATTCATTACCTTCGCAAGTGTCCATCCTCTTTGCAAATATTCATCATCTTTGCAAATATTCATCATCTTCGCTGGTGTAATTTCATATCCATAAAACATTTCTAAAATAACATTTTGTGCTCCAACAGTATAAAAAAAATAAAAATCTTCACTACATACAAAATTCATAATTTCCTTTTTAAGTCCCATCTTCTTTACCATGTTTCTTATACTACAAGTATAATCTATAAAACCTTCATACTCACAAAGTTTACCTTCTATAATTTTCGACATAAAAAGTGCTGTTTTAGGGCTGCTTCTTTTAGTATGTAATGCAAATTTCATATTAGGTGTATTCTTTTGAACTGGGGTTACAAATAACCCTTGTTTATAATCACCACAATGTAAATACAGCTTATATTTTTTATCACAGTATGCTTTTATGCCTTCATTTATATCTTTATTATCTGTAGCAATAATGACAATATGATTATTGTCCACATAGCTCTCATCATATTCAGCTTTTATTAATTTTACATTATAAATATTTTTAAAGTCAATAAATCCTAAGCAAAATTCTTTTGATAGCACCGTAATATTAGAGCCTTCCTTTGAAAAAGTTCTACATTTTATAAGAGCTGCCTCTCCCCCACCAACAATAAGTATGTTAACCTTACTCCCAAGCAGTGAAATCATGGTATAATTTAAAGTTGAAAAATCCTGCTTATTATGTCCTCGCACACTTTAGACCTCCCCTTTAAATGTTCCTCCTTCAATACCTCTATAGCTCTATTTACATATGCATTTGAAGTACTCTTCAGAAGCATCTCTGCTAATTTTTCATTATCCTTAGTATCTTTCTTGTGCTTGAAAGTTTCTAGCCTTTCTTTGTAAACATCCTCACCATTATGTTTTATCATATTTATAAATGGTGATAGCTCTTTTATAGCTTTCCACTCTATATAATCTTTTATTGCTTTATCCACAATGTATCTATTATTCTTCATTGCTACTTCTCTTTTTTTGTAATTAGCATCATGGATGCCGACCAGCTTATCTATGTCATATACCTCATATAAGGGATTTTCATTTACTATTTCTTCAATATCCCTTGGTACAGCCAAATCGAATAATAATAAGTTCTTGCTTGGTAACTCATTTAAATGAACCACCGTATGAGGAGCAGATGTACAAGATATAACACAATCCACCGCTTCATAATATTTATTTATATCCTTAAAAGGTATTATTTTTACTCTTTTGTCTTCTATATTAACCTTTTGAATATCTCTAACTGCAATATATAGTAAATCTATTTTACCTTCTAATATATATTTTGTGGTTAATTCCCCTACCGCTCCATATCCTAAAATTATAAAGTTTTTATGACCTCTACCCAATGCCTGTTTAACTACCATGGAAGATGATGAAACTGGTATATCACTTATTTTAGATTTAGTTCTAAACTCCTTACCACAAGCAATAGCATTCTCAAAAAGTCTTTGAAGTTCCTTGCTCTTTGTTTTGGAACCTTTTGCAACATCATAAGCATCCCGAACCTGTCCTAAAATTTGATCCTCTCCAAGTAATAGTGAATCAAATCCACAAACCACATCCATTAAATGCTTTATTGCTTTCTCTTCCTTATAACTTTCTACACACTTTATTAAAGTTTTATCCCAATTTAGTGCTTCAAAAATTTTTTCTACAATATCTTCATCCTTGGATTTAAAATATATTTCTGTCCTATTACAGGTACTTAAAATAACTGCCTCTTCGCAAATATTTAAAAGAGCTTCTAAGCACTTTTCTTGACGTTTTGGTATAATAGAAAACTTCTCCCTGATTTCTATTTTAACATCATGCTTTAGTCCTATAAGTTGTATCATTACATCATCTCCAAAAATACATCATAACTGAGTATAGTGTTACTAAATAAAACATCGCGCCATACATTAGTTTTATTGTATCTATTATATGTTCTTTACCTAAATCTTTTATTTTATTTCCTATAGTTGGTTTATACATTTTTTCTCCAAAATATATGTTCGTACCACCTAATTGAACTCTCATAGCCCCTGCCGCTGCCCCTTCTGGATAAGCACAATTAGGACTTTTATGATTTTTTCTATCTCTTATCATTACCTTTAAACTCTCTACAATATTTCCACCAACCAATGGTGCTGCTAGGCATATTAAAAATCCTGTTACTCTAGCTGGTATAAAATTAAATACATCATCTGTTTTAGCAGGAAAAAATCCAATATGTTTATATTTTTCATTCATATATCCAAGCATTGAATCCATAGTATTTATACCCTTATACATCATAGCTAAAGGCGCTCCCCCTAGTATTGCATATAAAATAGGAGCTATAACACCATCCGCTGTATTCTCTGCAATTGTCTCCACATCTGCTCTTACTATTTCATATTCATTAAGGTCTTTTGTATCTCTCCCTACAAGGTATGATAATTTAACTCTTGCGTCGTAAGCATCATTTTTAACTAAGGAATCATACACCTTTTTACCTTCTTTATGAAGACATTTAGTAGCTATTGTTGTCCAAAGCAATATTATATTGAGAATATGGTATATCCAAAAAAACTCTTTACACATCATCAAAATTATAAAGGGAACTATAAAACTAAAAAATGCTACTATAGTTACAATAATTCCTCCAAAAGCTT
>JBLHPD010000181.1:0-10101 GCA_047624165.1 Clostridium sp.
AGATGTTATAGTTGATGCTATGAGCATGAAGCTTGTGATGAACCCAGAAAAATATGATGTACTTGTAATGCCTAATCCATATGGAGATATATTATCAGATATGGCAGCAGGTCTAGTTGGTGGGCTAGGACTAGTTCCAGGTGCAAATATTGGAGAAGAAGGTGCAGTGTTTGAGCCAGCTCATGGTTCTGCTCCAGATATAGCGGGTTTAAATATAGCAAATCCTACTGCATGCATTCTATCTGGTGTTATGATGCTAAGGTTTATAGGAGAGCAAGATGCAGCAGATAAAATAGAAGGGGCCGTGGAAACTGTTTTAAAAGAAGGAAAATATTTAACTTGTGATTTAGGGGGTACTACTGGAACGCAGGAGTTCGCTGAAGTTGTCATTGAAAAAATGAAAAATATATAAAGTGCCACCCACATGGCAAGTGGCACTTTATAAACCTAAAAGAGGGATTACTAAAAGTAATCCCTCTTTTAATTATTTAGTATTTTATATCCATTTTACAGTAATAATTGTATAATTAAATAAATATATATTTTATAATGTAGTTTTTGATTAAGCTGATTAAAAATAATTTAGATAAGGAGGAATAGCTATGTTATCAACGTATACGCTATCATCGTTTTTTATAAGTCTACTTTGCATTTTAACGGCTCATTGCTTACTTACAAGAAAAAAATCAATAAAATTCTGTATTGTTACGTTTATATTGAATACATTATTTATTTTTATAAATGGCATTTATGTGACAATCCATATACAAAACCCAACAATTGTAAAATTTTCAATATATCTTATTGCCTTTTTATACATAGTATATTTTCATTTAATATTTAAAGAATCAATCTCAAAAAAAGCCTTTACTATGTTTAGTATTTGGTTATCTTCTACAATTGCACTTCTTATTGCCATTAAATTTGCAGAATTAATTTCAAGTGTTACTAATGTTGAATATTTTCAAAACCTTATTTACATTATTAGAAATTGTATTCAAATTTTTTTATTAATAATAGCATATATTTGGATAAGTAAGCCTTACAAAACAATTCTTAATTTAGTATCTGACAAAACCATAAGGTATATGTCTTTGTACCCAGTTATTGCATTTTTACTTATAATTACTAACTTTACTACATCCTCAGGGCGCTTAACGAATTTTAATTCTATTTATGCTACGTTATTGTTTTTAGCATTTATAATTTCTGGATATATACTTGTATTTGCAGGAATATCATCAGCATCTCAAATATTATCTCTGCAATGTAATATGAAGAAGCTAGAATTAGATTCAAAGACAGATCCCTTAACTGGTCTATATAACCGAAGATACATCCTGGAAAAGCTTGAATATGAATTTACAAAATATAAGAGAACTAAAAATAATTTTTCAATCATTATCGCAGATATAGACCTTTTCAAAAAAATTAATGATAGGTTCGGACATGATTGTGGGGATCGTGTATTAAAAATAGTATCGCAAAGCCTACGGGATGTAGTAAGAGAACAAGATTCTGTATGCAGGTGGGGTGGGGAGGAATTTCTTATCTTACTTCCAGGAACAGAAATTGAGGGTGCCCATATACTGTCTGATCGAATTAGAAAAATTATAGAAGAATTAAATATAGAGTATGAAGGAGTTCAAGTTCCAATTACAATGACCTTTGGGGTAACAGTTAATGAAGATTATGAAATGATTAATGATACGATAAAAAAAGCAGACAAGGCGATGTATGAAGGAAAAACCCTAGGCAGAAATTGTGTTATTTTAGGATAAAATACTATGTATTAGAATTTTCTAAAAATTCAGTATTATGATGGAAATTTGTCAACCGAAGTTAACATGTGCATTTATTTTTTTCTTATTTTTCTCCATAAGTTTATAAGAAATTTTCCAATTCCTAATTTTTCACCTATATAATTTGCTACCACCCTAATAATTAAAACAATTATAATATAATAAAATATAACAATTAAAATATTTAAGATATAATTAATATACTCCATATTGTTACCTTCTCCCCTATAGATAAATACTATCTATATAACGTCATAACCCATATAAATATGTATTGTAGTTTACATTTATTATAGTATAGATTTCTGTATTTATCAAATTTACAAGTTAAATTGCATAAAATAATCTTTTACAAATAAGGTTATTTTGTATCATTGCAGGAGGATATATGAGAACATCTTTTAATAGAAAAAATCCAATAAGACTTTGGCTTATAGCATCAATTATAATAGTTGTGGTACTAATATATATGATTTTTATTATTTTCTCAAATTCTAAAACTCCATCAAACAAAGCTGAATATATAGCAAATGGCCAACAATACGATACATTAATAAATGGAGATAATGTAGTATCTTATTCGCTTGCTTTTCTAGGAATGAATTACATATGGGGTGGCACAACACCAGCAATATCAAACATTTCAGGCAAATATATAAGCGGTGGATTCGATTGTTCCGGGTTTGTACAGTATATTTACAAACATTTTAATATAAATTTGCCTAGAACAACTATGGAGCAGGTAAATGAGGGTGTATCCTTTAATATAAATAGTCTTGAAAAGGGTGATTTAGTCTTTTTTATGACAAATCCAGATATGCCTTATCAAGTATCTCATGTGGGCATATGTATTGGTAATAACAAATTTATACATTCGCCAAAATCTGGTGATGTTATAAAAATTTCAGAATTGACTGGATATTACAAAGATAAATTTGTAATAGGTAAAAGATTGATAAAATAAACTAAGCATGTGCCTTTTCGTCATTAATAAACAACATTCCTTTAATGTTAACATTTGATACATACCTTCTTCATTATATCTACACAATTCTATGTTATTATATAAATATAGATTGATAATGATTAAAGCGAAGTCCCCCTTTACTTTAATAATAAAAGCTGTGAAGTAACCCTTCACAGCTTTTTCTTCTTTTTGCCTAAATGTCTATCCATAATACAAATAGAAAATATCATATTATTTTTTCAAAAATTTTTTTCCAGTGTTCGCATAAAAAGACGCTCTAATTATTGCAATAAAAAGTGTTATCATTGCTAATACCTTTATATAAGTAATATTATAAGCTCTTGCTACTAGATAGATAAAAATAACGATTGAGAAAAAAAACAATAAATTGCTTACAAACTTGCATAAAGCCTTTTCATCATATTTTTCCTTCTCTTTTTTTGAAGAAGTATTGTATCCAGAGATTAAAAAACTACCTTTTCCAGTTCTTATAATTACACCCAATATAATCACAATTGTAGGCATAATAAATGTTGATATTCCCATAAATATACCCCCCTTAAATCATCACCTGCGGTGCTGCAATATAATTTATTCATCTTCTTGAGACAAAGCCTCTTTTAAATTCCTTACCCCACCCCTTGGATCACTTACATCACCTATATACCTAGGAATTAAGTGTACATGTAAATGGTTTATGGTTTGTCCAGCATATGTTCCTACATTAATACCTATATTATATCCTGCTGGTTCATACTGAATATCAAAGATTTCTTTTACTTCATGCAATAATCCATATATTGCTTTTATTTCTTCCTCTGTTGCCTCAAAGAAGTTAGAAAAATGCCTCTTAGGTATAATTAAACAATGACCTTCATTTACCGGGAAATGATCTAGTATTGCAAAGGTAAATTTGTTCTCTGCAATTATTTCTGATTTACTGTAATCACAAAATTTACATTTTGGCATTGTACTTATCTCCTTTTATTTATATTATGCTCATGATGCATAATACACTTTATACTATTATGCATTACTTCAGAATTTCTCTAAACTTATAACAACAACTTTACTGCAGCAATAAATGTCATACCTATAATAATGTATCGAAAGTTCTTTTCATTGATTTTTTTTATCATCAGCATCCCTATCAATGCACCAATTGCAATTGCTGGAATCATACCAATACTAAGTAAAACCGTTTTAAATGATAAATTATGCCAGAATAAAATTTGTAATGGCACTTTGGTTAAATTAACAAGAAAGAAAAACCAAGCAGTTGTGCCCATATAATCATTTTTTTTGAAGTGCATAGATAACAAATAAACACTGAATATAGGTCCTGCAACATTACCTATCATAGTTGTAAAACCAACAGCAATTCCAGCTATTGCATAAAACCATCTGTTGCTTGGAACTTTTGAATTTTCACCTTTCTTTTCAATGTATATTAAAGCAACTAAGCAAAGTAAAACTGAAATAGCTATAACCGCCTTAAATTGTTTATCATTAATGAAATTTCCAACTATAACTCCTATTATTAACCCTATAAACGTCCATGGCAAGAGTTTTTTTATATTTTCCCAATCTGCATGTCGATTATAATAACATACTGCAAAGACATCACCTATTAATAATATAGGAAGGATAACTCCTGTTGATTCTTTTCCTCCAAATACACTAGCAATTATCGGTATAACAGGCATCAAAAACCCACTTATTCCGGTCTTTGAAGCTCCTACTAATATGGCTGATATTATTACACATGACCATTGCCACATCGATAAATTAAACATATTAATTATTCCCACTATTCTACACCTCTTTTATTTATAACCCTATACGCATAACAAATGCAGGATTTCTCCTGCCTTATTATTAATATACTTAAATTAGAATTTTTTTAAAATATAATTCACTATCAAAAGCATTCTTTAACAATAAATCATTTCTATATTTATTCTACACTTTTTAAAGATAATTATCTACATTTATTCTCAATTACTCCTGTAATATGTAATTATTTATCGCATAAGCTATGCCAGATTCATTATTAAACTTAGTTAAATACTTTGCTTGTAATTTAAGCTCCTCTACAGAATTTCCCATTGCTATGGGCATACCAACACATTGAAACATCTCTATATCATTGTAATTATCCCCAAAAGCAATAACCCTATTTAGGTCTACATCTAACTTTTCTGATAAGATTTTTAGTGCCTTACCTTTAGAAATATTTGAAGCCATTATATCCAAAAGTCCTCTCATAGAACTGAGTGCTGTAAGATTATCAAAATTCGAAAAATACTTTTCTAGAAATTCAACCTGCTCGTGATCACTACATACTAATAAAATCTTTATAGCATTTATCTCATTAATACTATCTATTATTCTATTATCTATATACTTAATAGGTACTTGCAAATTCTTCGGTAGCGCTTTATTAAGATTTTCAAATTTTGCAGCTCTAGGATTATTTTGTGTTGACAATACAACATCAGTAGTATATATTAGAAAATCTATATTATACTCAAGGCAATAAGTTATTGTTTCACTTACACTAATTTTGTCCATTACCTTTGAATAAAGTATTTCCCCTGTTTCTATATTTCTAATTAAGCCGCCATTACAAGATATAACATATCCTGTTAAATCTAACTGTTTTATAAAAGGCTTTAACATTAGATCAACTCTTCCTGAAGCAATGATTACCTCTACTCCCATTTGATTAAATTTTTTTAATGATATTTCATTTTCCTTTGAAATGACATCATCTGAATTTAATAATGTTCCATCCATATCACATACACACCATTTATATTTAAGCATTAGTAATTCTCCTTTCATATCTTCAATTATAATTATACTTTAAAATTATTAATTATATATTATTTACAAAGTAAATAAACAATTCAGCTAGACTTTTATATAAAATCTAACTGAATTTCTTATTAACATTTATTAAATTTCTTATAAGCCTGGCAAGAAACCAGACATTGTATTAAGAAGAAGTACCATTAGTAACGCTGTTACTCCTGATAAAGTACCACCAATAGTCCAAGACTTAAGTGTATCAGTTACTGACAAGCCTCCAAATCTTGATATAACCCAGAAACCAGAATCATTAGGAAGTGACAATCCAACACCACCTGCACATATTGCAAGTCCTACTAAAACTGGTGATGCTCCCATTGAAGCTGCTATCGGTCCTAGTATTGATGACGTAGTAACTAAGGCAACTGTTGTTGAACCTTGAGCCGCTCTTAATATTTGACTTAGAATAAAACCTAATATAATTATTGATATATTCCACTGCATCATAGTCTGAACAAGATAGTTACCAATTCCACTTGTATTTATTATGTTACCAAAGGCTCCACCTGCACCTGTAATTAAGAGAATAAGTCCTGCTGAATCAGCTGCTTCTATAATCGCATCTCCAATGTTTCTCTTAATGTATTTTTTAAGTGTAACAATAGCTAATAAAATTGCCAATAATAATGCTATGTTCTTATCACCTATAAAGTTGAAAAATATAGATCCCGATGAACCTTTAGGAAGTATCACACCCATAATATTTGCTGAAAGGATTAGTATTATTGGGAAAAGTAGTACAATTATTGAAAGTGCCCCTGAAGGTCTATCCCCAGCAATTTCAGTAGATGCTACTACCTCTTCCTCTGCAACTGAAACTTCTTCTATAGTTTGTGATTTTTTCTTGCTTAATATTGATGAATATAGCCATCCACCTACTAATGTTGCTGGTAGTGAAACAATTATTGCATAAAGTAAAAACACTCCTATATTAACGCCCATATTCCCTGCTACAGCTAGTGGCCCTGGAGTTGGAATAACAAGCGCGTGTGCTGTTATTGCGCCTACTGATAGAGCAGTAACTAGCACTATAACTGGCCTTTTTGTCTTAGCTGCAAGCTTCTTTACTAGAGGCATGAAAATAACAAAAGCTGCATCCAAGTAAACTGGAATGGATACTAAATACCCTGCGATATTAACTGCTAAAGGTGCATTTTTCTCGCCAACTTTATTAAGAAGAGTATTTGCTACCTGATCTGTAGCAAATGCTTCAGATAACAGCTTCCCAAATATAATTCCAAGACCGATAACAATACCTATACCACTTAGAGTGTTACCAAACCCTTTTGTTAAACCTGTACTGATTTCACTCACTGGCATACGTACTAAAAAAGCTGTTATAATTGATGTAATCAATAATGAAATAAAAGGATTAATCTTGAACTTAATAATACTCAATAACAAAATTCCGATTGAAATTACGAAAATCACTAACAAAATTGGACCTGTTACCATTTAAATTTCCCCCTTTTTAATTGAAAAATATAGATTAGTATTACAACCTTAATAACTTCATATATTTATTTACTACTTCTTTAACATATAATATCTGCGATAGTGATACATCTGACAAGTGTTTTTCGTTCCCATTACTTAACAATTCCTTAGTTTGTTCAACCGTATAAACTGAAATTTCTGTATTAACATTAACCTTGCAGATACCATTTTGAATGCATTCCCTTAATATTTTTTCATCGGTTCCCGATCCGCCATGAAGAACAAGGGGTAGGTTAACCCTTTCCTTAATTTTCTTCAAAATATCCACTCTTATATTAGGTTCACCCTTATACATCCCATGTACAGTACCAATTGAAACAGCTAAAGCATCAACTCCAGTTTTTTTTACAAATTCCTCTGCCATGCGGGGACTTGTATATATTTCTTCATCCTCTTCGGTCCCTTCATTAGAGTTTAACCCAGTAGCCAAAGATCCTAGCTCAGCCTCAACGGAAACATTGCAGGAATGAGCAATTTCTACTACCTTTAAAGTATTTGCTATATTTTGTTCAAACGGTAATGAAGAACCATCATACATAACCGAAGTAAAACCAGCCTTTATAGCCCTATAAACGTTTTCCAAGTTGCTACAGTGATCTAGATGCAAAGCAACGGGAATATCCATATTCCTCGATAAGCTATTAACTAATGCATATACAGTATTAAAATCCATATTGTGAAGATATTTCTCGCCAAATGCAATTATTGCTGGAATCTTTTGCTCTATTGAAGATTCCAATACGCCTTTTATAGTTTCATAATTATATACATTGAAGGAACCTACTGCATACTTTCCTTCTATTGCCTCTTGAAGAATTTCTTTCATTGTAATTATCATTATTATCCCCCTAATACAATTTCAATTTCAACTACTTATTCAAAATTTCAACTGCTTCCCTAAGGGTAGTCTTAGTTCCTACGTTTCCTGGAAAAATAACATATGATATTCCTGGAAACTTACTCTCACTTCCTGTAGTCCAAACAGGTATCCCTGGCTTAATTTGACCAATTACAGTTGCTCTTTGTACCCGAAGCCCCTTTGTTCCTATATCACTTGAGGTGATACCACCTTTCGCAATAATATAATTAGGTCTTACCTTTAATCTCTGAACAATACTTGTTACTGCATCTGATATTTTAACAGAAAGTTTTAATTCTTCTTCCTTTTTATCCGGTCCCAAATCTATCCTTTCTCTAGTAGTGCAAACAACTACACTTTTACCAGAACTTATAAGACTCTCGCAATTTTCTATAACTCTATCTATTTCAGCTTCAAATTTTTTAGGTTGCAATACAAGGCGGCAATTCAATTCAATAAATTCTAGAAAACTGCACTTCTTTAATTCTTCTACTTGCTCTGTAGTCTTTTTAACATGAGAACCAACTATAATTAATCCTCCATTGTTAGATTCCTTTTTAATAAGTTCCTCTCTAGTAAGTAAACCCTTATCACTTACACCACCAATTACTTTAGTAAATGCGGCTGCAGTTCTATACATAAAATTCTTTCCTACCTTTAAAGCTTTAATTAATGCAATAGAGAATATTTTTACATCAACATAGTCTACAGCATTTACAACTACTTTATTAAAATTATTAACTTGTAGTAATTGTTTTGTAATAGTTTCAATATCAAGATTCCTAATACTTTCAAGTGTTATATAAGTAATATTTTCAGCCTTAAACTCACCATTCGTTTTTTCCTCAACGTATTCACCTAAATGAGACTTTGTATAACCAAAAGTTCTGTCCTTTGCAAATTCGGTTTCGCCAGCCGGTACTAATTCTTCTTCATATTGAACATAGTGGATATTGTCAATTGTAAACCTGCCACCTTCCTTGAAGAATGGTAATAATACTTCACCATCCAATTTAAGCTCAGAGTTTGATTCAATTGTTTCTCTTAATACATTTGTTTCAAGAGGATAGTGCCCTCTAAGCGTTGAATCTGATCTACTAATAATAAGAAACTCCTTATTATATTTTTTTGCAACCTTAATAATATTTAAAGCTATTTCTTTGTGTGCTTTTTCTGTTTCACTTGCTATAAAACCTCTAGAGTTTGTTAGCACAAAAAACATAGAGTTTTCTTCTGCAAACCCCTTTTCTATGCTATCTACTGACCAATCAGTGTAAACCGAAATATCATGAACAGTTTGTACACCAGTAGGGTCATCATCAAGCACAATTATTTTTTTATTAAGTTTAAGTAATTCATTCTCATATAATTTGTTTACAACATTTATATCTACCTTTGGTATTTTAGCGAAAGCCTCTTTTACTAATAATTTTTTAATAGTCATGAAATTACCCCTTTCTTACTTCAACCTTAGCAAGTTTTTCATAATATTGTACTATTCCACCATGATCATCATTGGCTTTTCCATCTGCCTTAAGTGCATGGAATATCTCCAAAAGCTGACTAGATAGTGGAAGTGGAACATCAAGTGCATGTGCGGTCTCCATAACATTTGTTATATCCTTAAGATTGATAGCTATTTTCCCACCAGCTACAAAATTTCTTTCAAGAATCAGTGGAACCTTTGCGTCAAGTACAGCGCTTCCTGCAAGGCCTCCTCTGATTGCCTGGTACATCTTTTCAATATCAATTCCTGCTTTTGATGCAAGTACTAGTGCTTCTGACATTGCAGCAATATTTAAATTCACAATAATTTGATTTGCGAGCTTCGCAGTTACACCACAACCATTTCCTCCAACTAATATTACTGAGGTTCCCATATTATAAAGCACATCTTTAACCTTTTCAAAAACATCTGGCTTGCCTCCTACCATAATTGATAAGTTACCATTTATGGCTCCAGGTTCGCCTCCACTTACAGGTGCATCTAACATTTCCAGACCCATTTCAACTATTTCGCTAGCAATTTCTTTAGAAACCACTGGAGTAATTGAACTCATATCAATTACAACGGTTCCTTTTTTTGCACTTTTAATAATTAC
>JBLHPD010000182.1:0-9985 GCA_047624165.1 Clostridium sp.
TACGCTAAACTTTTTAGATTTCACTGCTTTCCGAAACATTCTCTATAAGTACATCAACCAACGATAATTCCTATTATCGTTAGTGATTATCAGTTTTCTTATCACACTCATTACTGCGCCTTTATTCCTAATGTTATAGATACCTCTGTATCTAATAAACCTGGATTAGATTGAAATTTTTAATTTAAAATCTTTCTATTAATCTTATAAAAAAAGCCATATCAGGGTTTTTCAATAAGAAGCAACTACATAAATCTAATTCAAGTTTTGGTAACCATTCATTTATTTTATTATAAACCAGTTTAATTACCCTGCGTTCAATCTGAGTTTCTTCTATAGCAGAAGTCCCCATGTTATATTTAAAAGCAAGTAGAACACTACATGCATCCATTATTTCATTATGACATGTGTCAAGTGAATCATCTGGCAACAAATCAAAATATCCTGCTGTCATTAACATTATTTCTGGATAGTTCCTATTATTTATACCTAGTTGTAATATACTTCCATCGAACAAATTAAGTGCTGGCCTCTCTCCCTCTAAAGATACTAAAGATAAGATAAGTTTTTTGCAAATTTCTTTTCTTTTATTAATCTCTCCAAATACAATGGTATATAGAGCCAAAGCAGTATATTTCGGCATTACTATAGATAAATTTTCAATTTTCACTATTGAAGTTCTACTAATTCCTAACCTATGAGAGAGTTCCTCTTGAGTCCACCCTAACAACTCTCTTATTCTTGTAAGTTGCGAGGATAATCTTAACAAAAAATTATTTTTCATGTATATTCACCCCTATTGTATTATTATTAACATCTTCACGTAACCATATTCAATTTGCATAATAAGAACATTATGACAAAATTTAAACATTTAGTGCATAATAATAAGAATTATACTAATAATAACAATACGTTCACAAATTGAGTGAATAGATCCAATTTATAAAAGGAGGTAATATAATGAAAGAAAAACATACCAGTAAAAATAATCTTAATCCTGTTATTTGTTTATTCTGTTTAAAACCAAAACCTATTTCTTGTATTTTGTGTATGTTGAAAACCAAGTAATAGAATTATTTAAATATTTCACGACTGAAAGGAGATACTGTTATGGTTTTTCTTATACCTTTAATTGCAGCTTTAGCATCAACTACAGCAATAGTTACAACTACTGCTGTAGTTGCTACAATTCCTGTGGTTGGCCCTATAATAGCTACAGGAACTACAGCTTTTGGAACTGCCATTGGAGCTTCCGCGGCTAACTCAGCTATATGTGCAGGAGCAACGCTTGCGACTTCTACAAATTTAGCAACAATTGTTGGTTGTACTACTACTTCTTTAGCTAATGGAGCAACTATTAAAGTAGCGTCTGATTTAGCTAAATAATAGTAAATAATAGTGAATGGCCTCATACTATGTTAATAGCATGAGGCCTTATAAAGGTTATATTTTATATACTATGAAGTATTATTTAGAATTAAGGATTTAATTGATACCAGTTTAATTAGAGAGGCGCCTAATTTATTTTTGTCAACAGGTTTTTATTTGCTAGAGGAATCCATTAACTATAGACGCTAAAATACGAAAGACTAACATAGATAGATTATATTTTTAAAGCTCTGATAATACCTGCTTTTTATATGTAGAAGACCGTAAAATTCATTCTTGAATATTACGGTCTTAAGTAATGATTTAGTCTTTATTATTTTTATATACATGATTATATTAACACAAGTTAGTTATTTGAGTTCTTCCTTTTATTTGATTAATTTCCCATGCTATTTTAGCAAATCTCATTATAGTATCATCTAAAAATTTTTCATCTTTTGATGCATTTATTCCTACATAATCATCCTCTGCATCAAATGTTGCCCATCGTGTAACATAATTTAAATTTTGTACCGCTCCTCCACCTGCTCCTTGAAAAAGTGTAAATTCCCCATTAGCCTTAAGCAGTAGTATGTTGTCTACTTTATCATTCCCATTTTTAATTGTATACCTTAGTTGATCTTTATTTGGATACATTTTAATACCTCCTATAAATATTATATTATTTTTTTAAATCACTTCTGTGCTTTTGAAATAAAATTCTGATAATAACTCTTATTTTTACTTTTATCTAGCTAGTTTGGTTGTTACATTTACTATTTAACTATTAGAAGCAGTTAGTCTGTTAAATATGCCATGTTCAATTTTATCAGCAACATCCTTTTGCATATTAGTAGTAACATGAGAATAAAGGTCAAGAGTAATACTAATTGATGAGTGCCCAAGCCTTTCGGAGGCGACTTTAGCAGGTATCCCGTAGGTCAACATAAGTGTTGCGTTCGAATGTCTAAGGTCATGTAAACGAATGTGTCTTAATCCTTTGCTTTTTAAAAACCAAGCAAATTTCTTACTAAAATTCTTAGGTACATAGAAATTCCCATCAGGGTAACAACAAACTAAATCCTTATCACAATATGCAGTACCCAACTTCAGTTTGTTTTCCTTTTGTTCCAGATGATGCTTTTTAAGTAGTGTTATAATTCCTTCTGACAATTCAAGTGTACGACAGCTCTTACTAGTTTTTGGTGTTGTAAAGACCGCTCCAGCCATTGTACTAACTAAATTATTATTAATGGTCATTTTACTTTCCTTTAGATTAATATCAGACCATTTTAAACCTAATATTTCGCCGCGTCTCAATCCAAGTGTGGCCCCTAATGTTACAGGTATTTCCAACTCCGTTCCTTTGACAATATTTAATAGATTAATAAGTTCTAATTCATCGTATATCTCTGCTTTATAGGGCTTCACTTTTGGTATTGTAACCAGAGAAGAAACATTTCTTTTTATCTGCTCCATTCGTAATGCTTGGTCTAGTGCTTTACCTAGAGTTCTATGAATCGCTCTTATCGTTGTAGGTGAAAGGCCCCCTTTGCCATCTAACCTTCCATTTTGAGTTAACTTAAGATACATGTCTTGTAGATGCATTGGTGATAGTTTTTGTAATAATATGGTCCCTATTCTAGGGATAATATAGTTTTCGACGTTAGATTTGTACCCATCTATTGTAGTTGGAGCAAGGTTTGGTTCAACATAAATCTGTATCCAATTCCTTAGATAAGAAGCTACTGTAACTTTTGTATCCTGAACGAAAGTACCACCATCTAGGTCATTTAGCATTTGTTGCATTTCCTTTTCTGCTTCTTTTTTAGTTCCGTATGTGGATTTAAACATCCTTTGTCTTTCACCATTTTCATCAAGCCCTAGTTCAACAGTAATCTGCCATGTTGTCCCGCTTTTATATATTCTTTTTCTTAAGTGCCCTCTTGCCAATTTTATTACCTCCTTATCTTATTTATAAAGCATGATTTTGAATAGAGATACAGGTTATCAACAAAACGCATTCTGACCTTCTGATAACCTGTTGATAATCTGTTAATAACTTACCTATAGATAAATTATCATGATATTATTTTTTTAATTGGTTCATTCAACCATGCTTCAAAAACATTTCTTGATACCTTAAATACATGTCCAATTTTGAGGCAAGGTAGATCACTGTATTTTAATAAATGCAGAGCTTTAGCATAGCTTATATTCATATACTCACCGATGTTTTTAGCTGTCATTACTTCTGGGTATTCAGAAAGATTTTTCATTTATATTAACCTCCTTCTTATTAATAATATTTACTTATTTACCATTTTATAACATATTAGAACATGTACATTTTTTCATAGTGGCAAAAGTGCCGATAGTGGCGAACTTTTTGCAACCATCAGTCAAAACTGTGACATGCCACCCATGCCATCATCTTCTAGAATGACTTCTATTTCCGTTTCTGCTGCTTTAATTTTTATACCAGTTATATATCTAAGTCCATTACTTTTTCCTGTGCTATGCGGAATATTTTTGTTTATTAAAATTTTCTTTAGAGCAGCCGCTAATGCATGATGTGATATATTACTACTATTTGTATAGCCATTTTCTTCTCTCCACTCTGTGTATTGTTGTGATATTTTGCCATAGGAAACTCTTGACAGTAGATCACCTGCTTCAATTGCTTCTTCCACAAACCCTTCAAATGGGTTTATAGATTTCTTATAGTCATCCAGTACGTTGTTAATATCAGTTGAATTTGAAAATTCATACCCATTTAATATAAGTCTTTTTAACCCTTCTATAGCGAAATTAAATATTCCTGGTAGTTCCTTTTCCAGCTTTTCTTCTAAAAACTTATCATCATTTTTACTATTGAAACTCTTATTAAAAGGCACAATTAGTAATCTCCTTGTGAAAGCATGACTTTTATCTTTACTATATAATAGATTATTTATACCCATTAGTATCTTGCATATGGGGGCATAGGTAAAAGATTTTCCGCCCTTAATTTCCAATCTAATAGGATCTCCCGCAACTATAGCCTTAAAATATGCACTATTAAATCCCTTACCATCCACCTCATTTTCTGTAACTATATTAACAGTTTTATTTAACAGATCATACCTTGCAAATGAATTTTTTAATTCTTCAAATGGCACACTTGATATATTTTCTTCCCCTACTAATTTAGCTATGATCTTTAGAAGAACACTTTTCCCATTTGAACCTTGTCCATAGAAAAGAAATGCCTTTTGTGCAACTGTTTCCGCTGTTAGACAGTACCCCATTATTTCTTGAATTACTGATATTCTTTCGCCATCTTCATCGAATATTTCAGATAAAAATTGTAGGAATCTCTTGCATTCAGAATTAATATCATAAGTAATTGGTGTACGTATAGTCGTTAAGTATTTTTTACTATGGGGAATACATTGAAAGGTGCTTAAATCCATTACTTCATCATTCAAAATAATAAAGTTTTTATCGATATTCATTTGAATAACCTTTGGTGCAACTCTTTTCAATGTTTCTATATATATAGCCTCTCTATTTGGTGTCCATGAATCAGGTACATATTTGTGAAGTAAGTCTCTTAATACTCTAGAACAGTCATTTTCATTAAGTAATCTATATATTCCTTTTTCATATAGATAGAAACCTCCTCCATCTGAATATACTAATGTATGTTTCTTCAAAATATGAACAGCGAATTGATTTCCATTGATATACTCTAAATTACCATATTGACTAATATATAGACCTATTTCTTTTAAATCATTAAATGGTTTTTCCTCAGCATTTTTTATAAACCATCCTGGTGAGTTAATTACATCAGTTGGTTTATCTTTCTTATTTTTAATACTTTTGTGGCACTGCATTATTTGTTCTAATGTACAACCAAACGTTGTACATTTAATCATTGCACAAGAGTTTTTTAGTTGCATCGACTTTAGCCTTTCATTGCTTCTGGAATTATGCTTTGAAGATGTATTTGAAAATATCTGAGCTACGTCATAGCATGCAGCTTTAGTTAAAAGTGATATCCATCTAAACCATTTATCCTCTGATAAACCCTTCTTTTGCTGTTCCTGAAAATCTGATTTGAACAGAGGACATTTATTACTTAATTTTGCTATTACTTCATTAGGAAATTCATCACTTAAAACTAAATTATTGTTTTCAATAGTAACTTTGCTTTTATTCATTAACTTTGCTATAAATGCAGGGATAGGAGCCAATTCACATTCCCATGGAGCTTTACCTTCAACCCAGCTATAGCTACCTCCCCCTTCTATCTTAGATGGGGGCATGATTGTTTGCTGACCATCTCCTAAAAATGCTAACTCACTATGAGCACCTGCGTAGGTTATAGTATGTTTTTTCATCTGCATTCCTTTAGGGCTAGAGAATAACACCCGTAATCCTCCGCTTGCAGTTTTAAATGTCCAAGTATTTTGTAAATTTCCACCACTTAATTCTATATACTTTTTGAGTGCTTCATCTCCATCAATATCTACCCCAATAATGCATGATGTATGTCCTAGAACTAATCCGATATTTACATTAGGATTAACTCTCTGATATTTTTTTATTTCATTAGCACTTTCTAACCAATTATTCGGCCAATCCTCTATTAGTGGTATTTTGTTTTTACAAGGTATTATTGGTAGCTTTAAATTTTCAATGTATTTTTTTGTATATCTTACAATGTTTTCAGAATATGATATATCCATCAGTTATTCACTCCCTTTTTTCTTATTGTTGATAAAGAAATAGTAGCAGAAAAGGGTGGTGGTATCCTTTTTTTTAGAGAAAGGAATGTTTTCTCCTAGAATGCCACTTTTGCCCCTTTTGGCCCTAGCAACACATTTTCACAGTTTATTATGCTCTTCCTACTTCAAATATTACTACTTTTTTACCACGCTCTATAGTTAGTCTGATTTTCTACGTTATCATTAAAATTCGTGTCCATTCAGTAGCTACTATCAGCATTACTTTTTACACAGTTCTTTTTATTTAGTAAAATCTATTAATTACATCATTTCTTACATCAATAATTTCAGGGCGATCTCCCGCTGAATCACCGAAACAGTTACTAAATGTACTAGTATTATCCATTATATATGTGACATTTGGATCTGCTGGACCTACCAACTCATCAACTAAAGAACCTGTATTAACCTTTAGATTACAGAAATCACATGCATCTACAAGATTGGCGAACTCAAAGCTTATTGTAAAATAATCTAAAATTGAATTTAGTATCTGATACCCCTTTGAACACCACTCTACTTCAATACCTCTTTCATCAATATAAAGACGGGTTGGTTTAACTGGTAAAGTCATCAATAACACTATAATGTTTCGTATATTCCCTTCCGTCTTTTTTATACTATCTTTATTAATAATTGGAACATTATAGATATCATTAACCATAGCAGAGAACCTACAACTACCATATTCACCCAAATAATGACTTTCGCTAACCTCATTTGTAATAAATGCATCTACAACTGCCCTTTGATTTTCTGTAAACAGGTTATCTTTTTTCTCTATTATTTCCTCTCTTTTTTCTCCATAGATAGAAAATAAGTCATCATCCATTATTTCTCCTGCAAAACCAAATGGTATGTCTAAATCCATGTCTAATTGTCCATTAATATGTGTTTTTATCATTATAAAACCACTCCTCTTATTTTTATTATTGCGACTATTTTATGTCCATCTACTTTATACTCCACTTCATGAAATGTTATAGACACCCTCTCTGTATAATCTAAGTTATATTCTTCAGTTATTTTTCTTACTAAATCGACTGAGTAAATTACTCCCTTTTTCCCGATTCTACCTAACTTAAATGAATTTTCACTATTTAGCTGTGTTGCTGAAATTGCTATTTTGCTTTTATCGAAAGCTATCGTAACGGCTTCCGGATTTCCTATCTTTTCTGTTAAATCTCTACAAGTGGTAAGTCTTTTGCCATCTGCTTCTGAATTTATTAATGTTGCAACACCAGATTTTGATTTATTATTACTATATGGTTTAGCACTCACTATATTAAATTTACTCGAATTGTATTTTTCTAGTTCTTCTTCAACTACTTCTGAATTTTGCACTTTTGCTGTTTCAGTTTGGATTGTAGCTTCTTCTATTAGCTTTGTTTCTGTTTCGTGTTTTTCATCCTGCAAACTTAATTCTAGGAATTCATGTTCCTCGTTTTGGATATTTTTCACTTTTTAACTCTAATTCTTTCAGTTCAAAGTCATTACTCATCATTTCTTCACTTATCTCAAAAACTTCATTACTCATTATTTTTTTCTTTGCCATTTTTCTAGCCTCCACTATTTTATTTTAATATAATTTTATAATTATGAATGTTTAAGTAAAAAAAACGCCAAATGTATACTAATAGTTAGCATACATTTGGCGTAATCCTAAAGCTTTTGCTTTGTTATGGATCATTTTTATCGTCACTTTTCGAACATAAAGTTCCTTTTCGCGCCGACCAAATTTCAATTATTTATTTTTTTAAAGTTAGTTTTATAGTTAGCTATATTATACAAATGGTATTTACACTTTTGCCCTGAATAACCATATATATTAGCCATCCTTCATTTTTTTATTTTAATACCCCCTTTTTTTTATAAGCTGTAATCTTTTATATATGCATGGGTTTGGGTAAACAAAAACGCCCTCATACAGATACACTACAGCCCATAATTATGGATTAGTGCATTTGTATAATGGCGTAACACTCAAAGTTTTAACTTTTTAGCATTATTTTTATCGTCACTTTCAAAACATTTCAATTCTTTTATCGTGCCGACCAAAATACTTTATTTAACTACCTTTATTATATCACATATCCATAGATTGTCAACATTTTTTTATTTATTTATAATATTTATGATTGACCTCAATTGCAAAAGTAAATTCCACCCCTAACTCATTCACCAGTGGAAATTAGTCTTATAAATTAAAGTGTAGATTTTACCTTTACAAATTATTATAATAATATTAGATATACCTGGACAATAACTCTTGCCTGATTGCAGGGAGGATTCATTATTCCAAAATCAAAACACTTTATCTTTATTGAAAGATCTGTGATGAACATATGATTAGGGATTCTTCTTCTTTTCAAGCAATTGCTAAAGAAATTAAACATCATATCACTTAAAAAAAGACAGGCACTTATGGCAAACTGTATTCATCAATTTGATTACAAATACTCCTATATCAGCTCTTCTTAGTTACTTCTCCCGCATTCTTTCATAGATTTTATTACAATATCAACGGGACACTTATCATTATAATTTATACATGTATATCCTAGATGGTTTAGTTCAAGATAGGAGCTTATTTTCAGATTTCCTTTATTATTCAATTTTTCTAACTGATTATATAGCTTCCATAATTCCTTAGTAAATCCAGTCCTCTTGTTAGCAATTATTTTAAAATATCTTTTACCTGCATCACCTAGTGGAACAATATTAGTTATAAATCCTCTCAATAACTTATAGCTAATCGTAGTTGTGTTTTCTTCTAACCAATCATATGCTGGATGTGACCAAATTAAGAAGTAATCAAAATCCTTTTTTTCTTTTATTGACCTATTTTACATTGACATCACTATATACATCATTATTAATTACTAACTTTGGTTCAAACATTGATATACCCCCTATTAACCTCTGTAGTATAGTAATATTTAGAAACTTATTATCTATAAAAAAGTAAACTACATTGTTTTCTTAACAAGTTTCTACCTCTATTACTGTTCTATTTATTTTATCTTCCTCATTTACCTATTTAGAGATGCCCTTAAATATCCAACTTTTTATATTTAAGCTTTTATTATCATTACCTTCATTAGTTCTTTCTCCATCATTATTAATGTGCTTTTAAATTATCTAATAATTAATCTATCATTATCACGTAACAGACGCTTTTCTCTTTATAGATTAATATCCCTCATTCCTATCTTATTAATAAGTAATATTCCCTTTTTTGAAAGTGCCAAAGTGACGATAGTGGCGAACTTTTTACAATCATCTGTAAAACTACGGCATCTTATCATCATTCTCTTCTTGTCGTTACAATACCATTTTATTATATCCATCTTTGTATATATCAAAATGCTCACCTTAACGACCCTTTAATAGTATGTCAGCTACTTCTATTGTTTCTTCCACAAAACTTTCAAATGGGTTTATTGACTTTTTATAGTTACTTAAACAAATTGAAAAACAGAAAAGGTTTTTTTTGCGATGAGAATGTTTTGCAATAAAAAGCCACTGTCGTCCCTTTTGACCCTGCTTAAGCTAACATTAGCAATTTTTTATATTTCTTAGGAGTATCTACATCAATTACAATTTTACAACCAATTATCTTCACTTTATTCATTCTTACGTTCACCATTGTCTCAATTTCATCTCTCTTCATATAAATATCAAAAATGTCTCTCCACAATGTGATGTATTGTCAAATTTTAAATAAATAATATTTTCCATAAATATCATTACTTCCATTCTTATATTGTTTTTAATTTCTTCCTATTTCAGCTGTTATTACTTTGTTGTCACCATTTACTTTGTTGTCACCATTTACT
>JBLHPD010000183.1:0-9980 GCA_047624165.1 Clostridium sp.
ATTTGCTCCCAAAGAAGCTGATCTTTAGCTGTGGATCTCAAAATAAAACCTCCCATCGACTACTTTATCAAAGTATATCAAAAGGGAGGTTAATTTACATTACGGTGTTTGTTCCATCGCTTACATATAATTGTAGGGTTAGAACCTACAGGGCATTACTGGTTTACATTAGGAAACTTTTTAAAGAAATTGGGAATTAAACTTGTTCTCGTTAACCCATTTCATGTTAAAAGAAGCAAGGAATTAGATGATAACTCTCAGACCAAAAACGATCTTAAAGATCCTAAAACAATTGCAAAACTTGTTATTGATGGTCGATATTCTATACCATATATTCCTGAAGGGATATATAGCGATCTAAGAATAGCAATGGGCATGAGAGAAAGCCTTAACAAAAATATCATTATAATTAAAAATAAAGTAGATCATTGGTTAGACAAATACTTTCCGGAATTTAACGACGTATTCGCTAATTGGGAAGGTAAGGCTGCATTAATATCATTAACTGAGTTTTCTACACCGGAAAAAGTTTTATCAACAGGTGTGCAGCAGATACTTGCAACCTGGAAAAAAGAAGTTAAACGTGCCGTAGGCATTCAAAGGGCTGTACGACTTGTAGAAGCAGTTAAGATTTCTATAGGAATTAAAGAAGGTCTTAGAATGGCTAGTAAAGAACTTGAAGCTAACTTAGAACAGTATGAATTATATTTAAAACAAAATGAACAACTAGAGATAGAAATAGATGCATTATCACTACAGATACCTGGTGTGAAGGAGATGTTATCTATTAAAGGTGTAGGAATAATTACTGCTGCTGGCTTTATTGCTGAAGTTGGTGACATAAAAAGATTTACGCATCCAAGCCAAATTCAAAAACTTGCGGGTTTAAACCTAATTGAGAATAGTTCTGGTAAACATAAAGGTAAAACTATATTCGGAGCAGTTGCACAACTTGAACGTGACTACCTAAAGGATAGACAGATGGATGGCATAGCAATTGCAGTAACGGAAGGCAAGTACAAAGGGCGTAAGCCTATAGAGTATCCTAAGCTATGGGAAAGATGTTATAAAATGATGCAAGATGGTGATATAAGTGGTGTTAATGTTATGAAAATATTAGATTTATAGAAAACTACATTTTATAAATTAATTAATCAATATAGAGAGAGCAATTAATGCGGAGCTGCTGCAAGCATTTGATATTTAGGATATCATTTATAGTACGTTCAAAGTAACAAGATAATATGTTAAGTTATTCAAAATATACTCGATACTATGAGGTGAATGGTGTGTGGTTATATTATCTAAAATAATATGAAAGAGTCTTTACTTGTAGGAAACTATATGGATGAATAATATTACTTTTACATATGTAGGGGCAACTTTCCCCAATACAGTTATAAGTGACCATACTATAATAAATAAAATTTAAAACGGGGGCGAGCTATAGTGAATTTAACCATTAATCATGGTCAAACAAGAAATTATACAAATAAATATTTGAAAGATAATAGAAATGAAAAGATTAGTTTAGAGTCTGAATTTATCGATAAAAAAATTAGTGAGGAAGAAGATAAAATAGACTATGAACAGTACACAAAAAGCCATATGCTTCATTCAGCTTATTCTTTTGAGGATGCTCAAAAACACAAAGTATCATTTCCACCTACAACGGCACCTGGAATAGTTCGTAAAGCATGGAGAGAACAATGGGAAAAATCTACTGAAAAAGAAAAAGCTGCTATGAGGCAGCTTGATTCTATCTGTATGGAAGTTTTAAACTTAGATAAGGGAAATATGCCAAATGATTTAAATGGCTATATAAATTTAATTGAAAATATGAAAATTTATATAGAACGTTACAATAATTGTCCTGGTATTGATAAAGGGATTTATGAAGGTCTTGTGAATGTAACTAATAGCTTGGCAACAGAATTAAATAAATATAATTAAAGTATCTAAGCTAGGGGAGGGTGATATGCTTCCTTTAACGTAGACAAAAATAATGTTTTACACCCATTTTATGTCTTAAAGTGGGTTTTGTCGGATTATCTATACTAGCCCAAGTACAACTTTATGTTTTATAGGTTTAAATATATTGACTTAAACGATCTGATATATATTTTTATCTAAAGACAATTAAAACGAAAAGAAAGAACCATCTGGAGCTCAGATAGTTCTTTCTTTTCGTTCAATACAACCTTTTTTATGTGGAATGACTTCACTATCCCTGAATATGGGGGTAGAGTCAACATTGATAAAACCCATGTTAAGGGATTATATGGATGAAAAATACCAAAAATATTAGATGATAGTCTATTTTGATACTTTGTTTTTGGAAATAGTTTTGGTACTATAGTCCCCAAAAGTAAGAAGTAAAACAGTACCTAACTCTTCCATCACCATAAACGATTGTTTAATTTACTTATTTATTCTTTTTTTGATAATAACCAATAGAAGACATTTACAAGGTAAATAAATTAAAGTCACCTTATTTACAAGTATAATCGTTTAGTTTACTATAAAGATAAGTAAAAGAGTAATGTAAATGATATTTGGATATGCAAGTGTAAGTACAATAAATTTAATTAGCCTGGTGGAACAGGTTGAAAAGAAATGTACTAATATTAAGAGTTTAAAAGAAAGTTGGTTAGATACTACTAAAACAAAGATAGTGTTTAAATGGGGGGGTATTAATGAAACTTAAAATTAGAAATAAAATAATAATAATGAATATAGCAATTTTAACACCGGTATTAATTATTATTTATTTAATAACTATTGATACTTTGTATCAAAACATGGTACAAAGCTCTTTGAGTTTTTTGAAAAAGGAAAGTTATAATAGTCAATTATATGTTATGAATTATATTGAAAAAGAAAATATTTTAGATGTTGAAACCATTATGAAAAACATGAGTCCATTTCTTGCAACATATTTATCAAATAATGTAAAATGCAGAACTCAAATATATGGAGCAGATGGTTCTTTAGTTGGAGATTCATCAGATAATATAGACTTTCAGAAAGGTGATGATGTTGATAACGCAACTTTGGGTAATAAGACATATTGTTTAAAAAAATTAGATAATGAGAGATATATTCTGTTTTCAAGCCCTATTTATAAAGAAAATAAAACCATAGGTTGTATTAGATATATTTATCCATTAACCAACGAAACCTCTATAGTTAATAATACATTTTTAGTTATGATGTTTATTGGGTTAATAGGAATTATTATAGCTTTAATACTTAGTTATTTATTTTCAGATAGTATAGTAAAACCTATTATGAAGTTGAAAGTGGCAACTTCTAAGGTAGCAGAAGGGGATTTTACTAAGGTAATAGAAATTGAAAGCGATGATGAGATAGAAGAATTAGCATGTACATTCAACAAAATGTCAGATAGTATATCTAAGTATGTTAAAAAATTAAAAAATGAAAAGGAAAAGCAAAAAAAATTTCTAGACAATGTTACTCATGAATTTAAGACTCCACTTACTGCAATTATAGGGTATTCTGATTTGTTAAATAGGGTAAAAAATAAAGAAGATATAGAAAACTGTGCTTATTATATTGAAAGAGAAGGAAAACGTTTATTGAATTTAGTTGAGGAATTATTGAGATTATCAAAGATAGGTAAAGAAGAATTTCAAGTTAGCATTAGTAAATTTAATATAAGCTATTTAATCGAAGATTGTTTAACTATTTTAAAACCTAGATTTAATAAATATTCTATAAATATAAATTTAAATATATTTAATCAAGAATTACCTATAGATTCTAACAAAACAGAGGAAGTAATTCTTAATGTAATGGATAATGCAATAAAGCATAGTGAGTGCAAAAATATAATTGTTGAATTTACAAAAGGATATGAATACTTTGAATTAAGCATAAAAGATGATGGAAAAGGAATTGATGTAGAAAGTTTAAAAAATATATTTGACCCATTTTGTACTATAAGTAAGGGATCACACAAAAAAAACGATGGGACGGGTTTAGGACTTTCCATATGTAGAGAAATTATGAACAAACAAAACGGAGCAATTGATATTAAAAGTGTCGAAGGTTTTGGAACAGAGGTTATATTAAATTTCAAATTGTTACAATAGTGATACAATTATGAAACATTTGTAATACATTTCTTTTGTATACTTAGGGGGAAGCAAAATGAAGATCAAAAAAAAATATTTGAAATTACTATTTACATATGTAGTTATATTAATTATTATAATTTGTTTAGTTATAATGAAACAACAAAAACATTATGACAAGCTTATAATAATTGATGATAGAAAAAAAGTTATTGAAAATGTAGATAATTCTATACCAATTAGAATTCAATTTTATAATAAAAAATGGGGAGAGGGAGAAACAAAAGACAGCAAGACTATTAGAGAATTGTGGAGTTTTATAAATTCTATACCCAAAAGTAATAAGGGAAATGATAAAGTAGTAAATCAATATACAGATGAAGAAATAATAGGAACTATATATTACCTGAATGGTAAGAAGGATGATTTATATATTGGGAATATTATTAAAATAAATAATTATGTTTATGGAAATGTAAATTTGAAATCTGAAATATCCTATTTTAGAAATAAGTTTAATGAAGAATTATGTACAAGCAGTAATATTTCTGCTTTCATAAATGAAAAGAATAAAATTGTAATTATTAATGAAAATAATGATTCAAAAAAGCTTGGAAATGCTGAGAAAGTTAAATTAAAGATGTTAATAGAAAAGTCTACAAAGATTATTAAAACCAATAGTCTTACAGAATATATTAATAAAAAGGGTATGATATGTTATCACATTAAAATATATGTAGATCAGGAAAATAATGATGGTCTTATAACTAGATCAAATGCGACTAATATTATCAATATTGATATTTATGAAAATAAATATTTTATTGTAACTGATTTGCAGAACGAAAGTGGTGACTTGATTCATATGGTAGGAGAATTAAAAGAATTTTGTGATAAAGTGTACAACTAATTATGAGGTTAATGTAAACGATTTAATATTTTGGGTTTGTGACTAATCTTATGGTTTGTTATAAATAAATAATACAAGGGGGATAATATGAAATCAAAAAAAATTTTAACTGCTTTTTTAGCTAGTATGATGGTAATAAGTTTATTATCAGGCTGTGGTAACAAGGCTGTAAGCACAGGTAAAGAACTAGGTAAAGATGGATTTCCAAATTTAAAAGGGGAAAAGTTAGTAGTGTATGTAGTTTTTCATGAAGAAGAAGGTAAGCGATTACTTGAACTGTTTGAAGAAAAAACAGGATGTGATACATCATATTTAAGCCTTCCTACAGGTGAGGCATTAACCAGAACAATTTTTGAAAAAGATGCACCAAAGGCAGACATATTCTTAGGCGGTCCTGCAGATGTACATGAGGCGTTAAAAGATAAGGGGGTATCTGAAAAATATGTTTCAAAGACAGCTAAAGATATACCTGATCAATACAAGGATAAGGATGGATTTTGGACAGGAATGTATGTAGGTCCACTTGCTATAGGTTTAAATACTGATTTATGGGATAAAGAATTTGCAAGTAAAGGACTTAAAAAACCAGAAACATATGAAGACTTAATTAATCCAGCATTTAAAGGCGAAATTGTTATGCCAGATCCAGCTACTTCAGGAACAGCTTATACATTTATTTCTACTTTAGTTCAATCTATGGGTGAAGATAAAGCATTTGAATATTTTCAAAAGTTGAAAAATAATGTTGCCCAATTTACTTCTAGTGGATTTGCACCTGTACAAAAGGTTGGCTCGGGAGAATACCTTATGTGTGTTAATTTCATAGAAGATCAATTACTTGTTAAAAAGTCAGGATTTCCTGTTCAAAGTATAATTCCACCAAATGCAGGATGGCAGGTAGGATCTACTTCGATAATTAAGAATGGACCTAATAGTAAATCTGCTAAAGCATTTATTGATTTTGTACTTTCAAAAGAAGCCGGAAATCTTCAAACAGATTTAACTCAGGCAAGTTCAACAAGATCAGATGTAAGAGTTCCAGAAGGAGGAAAGAAAGTTGAAGAACTTTCAATATTTAAAGACTATGATCCTAAAAAAGCTGGAGCAGATAAAATCAAACTTGTTACAAGATGGAATTCATTAAAATAATATATTAATCACATTTTGATGCTATTAAGAATGTAATCTCTTAGTAGCATCAATTAAATAAGGAGGGTAATGTTTTGGAAGAAAAAGTATTAAAAGAAAAAAAAGGATTCAAAGTAGAAATTAGAAATGTATTTAGAGAACCTGCTTTGCTTATAACACTTATAATATTAGCATTGTTATTTGCAGTCTTTATAATATACCCTTTTATAAAAATATTACTTATACCAAAAGGCAGTGACTGGTTAAGATTTTTTAGAGAAAAGCAATTCACACAGGCTTTTAAGAATACAATTTTTTCGTCTATATTATCAACGTCATCTGCTATAGTTTTAGGGTTCGTATATGCATATACATTAAATTATACAGATATTCCAGGAAAAAAATTTTTTAGGGTAGTTGGGTTACTTCCTATAATGGCACCATCTGTAGTAACAGGGCTTGCTTTCATAATGCTATTTGGAAGAAGAGGTATTATAACCTATCAACTATTGGGTTTAACCACGGATTTATATGGATGGGTAGGACTTTGGATAGTACAAACTATTGCTTTTTTTCCATTGGCATACATGACAATTTCAGGAGTTCTTAAATCTATTAGTCCTAACCTTGAATTAGCAGCTCAAAACATGGGTGCAAGAGGATTTACTTTGTTTAGAACAGTGACTGTAAAGCTTGCAACTCCTGGTATATTAAGTGCTTTCTTGCTAGTTGCAATTAATAGCTTTGCTGATTTTGGTAATCCAATGCTAGTGGGTGGGAATTATAGAGTTCTTGCTACGGAAGCTTATGCTCAGGTTACAGGAACATTTGACATGGGTATAGCTGCTGTATTGAGTGCTATGCTTGTTATACCAACATTATTGGTGTTTTTATTGCAAAAATATTATATTGATAAAAAATCTTACGTTACGGTTACAGGCAAACCAACATCAGGTCTAAATAGAGATGCTGTCTCAAAGAGTGTAAAAGTTATACTATTTTCTATTTGTTCATTTATAGCTCTTATAATAGTTTTAATTTTTGGTATAATAATTTGTTTTGCATTTACTAAGGTTTTTGGGATAAACAATCAAATTACATTTAATAACTTTGTTGAGGGGGTTATAAAATCTAATGTTATTAAAAACAGTTGGCTTATTGCCATGGCTACAGCAGTAATAACTACAATGCTTGGACTCGTACTTGCTTTTGTTGTTTCAAGAAAGAGTTTTCCAGGGAAAAACATACTTGACTTTCTGGCATTACTACCAATATCTATGCCAGGAACTTTTATTGGATTGGCTTTAATAATGACATTTAACAAAGGATTATTACCACTTACGGGAACGGTCTCAATAATAATAATTGGAATGTGTTTAAGGCAGATGCCTGTAGGCTACAGAAATGCTATGGCTGGTTTTAAACAAGTTGATAAATCTATTGAAGATGCCTCTACAAACTTAGGCGCAAATAGTGTAATTACTTTTAGAAAAATAGTGCTTCCTATGCTTAAAAGTGCTTTCTCTACAAGTCTTGTGTACAGTTTTATGAAGTCTATGAATACATTAAGCACAGTTATATTTTTAGTATCACCACAATGGATGTTAGCATCAGTAGCGATAATGAATAATGCAAATCGTGGTTTTTATGGATTAGCTAGTGCAATGGCTATTGGAATGATGGCTGTTATAATGCTTACATTTGGGATTGTAAAACTTATCTTTGGAAATAAAATTAATGTATTTGATCTTTAGGAGGGTTAATATATGGGAAATAACGTTATAGTACAACTTAAAAATATAAATAAGCTTTTTGGAACAAATAAAGTTATAGATAATGTAAACTTATCTATTGAAAAAGGTACCTTTGTTACATTTTTAGGGCCTAGCGGATGTGGTAAAACTACTTTGCTTAGAATGATAGCTGGATTTTATGAAGCTGATAGTGGTGAAATACTTATAAGTGGGAAAAGAGTAGATAAGCTTCCTCCTTATAAGAGAGACACACCTATGGTGTTTCAAGAATATGCATTATTTCCACATATGACAGTATATGAAAATATATCTTACGGATTGAAAATTCAAAAAAAAAATAAAAAAGAAATAAGAGATCGAGTTAACGATGTATTAAAGTTAATGCAACTTGAGGGACTAGAAAAAAGATATCCTGCTGAAATGTCAGGTGGACAACAGCAAAGAGTTGCAATTGCAAGAGCACTTGTTATGAATCCTAAAGTATTATTGCTTGATGAGCCACTTAGTAACCTTGATGCAAAGCTTAGGGAGAGTGTAAGGGTAGAAATTAGATTATTGCAAAAAAAACTTGGTTTAAATATGATTTATGTAACACATGATCAGCAGGAAGCTTTATCTATGTCAGATATGATAGTTATTATAAATAAAGGTGTTATACATCAGTTTGGTACACCAAGAGAAATATACTTCAAACCAAAGACAAAATTTGTGGCAGATTTTATTGGAACAACTAATTTTATAGAGGGTAAAATAAATAAGATTAGCGGCGAAGTAGCAGATGTAGATTACAATGGCAAGACTATAAGTGTTATAACTGACGAAACTATAAATGTTAACGATAATGTTGTTATAAGCATAAGGCCGGAATCAATTATAATAAGCAGCAAAGTAGAAGAACAATTTAGTTTTAATTTGAAAGGAAAAATAAAACATTCAATGTTTTTGGGAGAAAAGGTAAGGTATCTTGTTATAGATGAGTTTAATAAAGAATGGCTTGTGGATTCATTTGATTCAGGTAGGGATATACTTGCAGATGAAATAGTTCTTAATTTTGATATAGAAAAAATACACATTATCTATGAAAAAGAATAGATTAATCAAATTTAAAATTTGAACTTAAAATAAGAATAGAGTATATTATATGTAAGCCATTTTATCGTGACAGGATGGGGAGGAGAGGGTTATATAAAAATACTTGTAATTGATGATGAGGAAAGTATAGTTTATCTTTTAAAGATGAACTTAATACTTGAAGGTTTTGATGTGGAAATAGCTATGAATGGTCAAGAAGGCATTGATAAGTTTAACAAAACAAACCCAGATATGACTATTTTAGATATTATGCTTCCAGACATGAATGGGTATGAAGTACTTAAAAGGTTACAGAGCATAAACAATGAAAAGCCCATTATAATGCTTACTGCTAAAGATCAATTAAATGATAAATTATTAGGCCTTTATCTTGGTGCAGATGATTACATGACTAAGCCTTTTGACAGTAGGGAACTTATGCTCAGAATAAGGGCTATAAGCAGAAGAATTGATAAAACTAAATTGGAAAATTTATTTAGAAATAATATAGTTGAAATTATAGAAAATGATTTTATAAGAATATTAAAACCTGAAAGAAAGGTATTTATAGATAATGAGGAAATAGAACTTACATACAAGGAATTTAACACCCTTGTTCTTATGGTTGAAAATTGTAATAGGGTATTTACAAGGGAAATCTTGCTTGAAAAAGTTTGGGGTTGCAATTTTCTGGGAAATTCTAGATCAGTAGATATACATATACAGAGACTTAGAAAAAAATTAAAAAATCATGAAAATGCAGTGAAGACTATATATGGTGTAGGATATAAATTTGAAATATAGGGTTTAAGAAATTCGCTTTTTACAAGGAGCATACTTCATAAAATGGAAACCAAATAAGCTCTAAGTGTAATACTTTTATGAATATACACAATGATTATCCCACAAAAAGCTTGTAATTACTTCCAAACGCAGAACTTATGATATAATAATACCAAAATGACCACTTTGAGGAGGATTACTATGTTTTGCAAAAATAATACGCAACAAACTACATTT
>JBLHPD010000184.1:0-9725 GCA_047624165.1 Clostridium sp.
AATTAAGGAAATAATTTCAGAAACTCCATCATTATAATTATTAATAATTCTCATCTCATCCAAAATATTCACCACCAGTCAAATCATATTTTTAATCTATCTGATGTTTATATTCAACGTTGTATAACCAAAACCCTTTTTGACAATATAAGGAATTTATTGAATTGCAATGGCTGAGTAGTAACAAGAAATGTATTGTAATAATGGGATAGTCAAAAAATCAGCATAATACAAAGGAGAGAGTTAAACATGACTATTCCAAATACAAATAAAGTGTATCCAAGAAGTAACGATTACCAAACAATATATCTTAAAAATGTAATTACAAGAGACTATCTACTTATACATTTCCAATATTTTATGAGGAATGGGGTTTAGACATCGGAAATATAATAGATGCTTGGGATAATAAGGGAGATAATGTAATTGGAAATGATGTGTGGATAGGTTATGACGCTATAATTATGGCAGGTGTTAAAATTGGTGATGGTGCAATTATTGGAACCAGAGCAATAGTTACTAATGATGTTCCACCTTATACCATTGTTGGAGGCATACCTGCAAAAGTTATAAAGAAAAGGTTTAATGATGATATAATTTTTAAATTATTGAAAATTAAGTGGTGGGATTGGCCAGATGAAAAAATCCAAGCAAATATTCAACACATTCAATTAGGAAATATTGACAAATTAGTTTAAGGTTTTGTGGCTAATTATTCTTATTTAATGAAACAACAATAAAAACGGAATAATAGATATGAACGCCAGAATACTCAATAATGAATATTCAGGCATTTTTAGTTCGGAATACAAAGATATTTATAACAAACTTTATTTTCGAAAATATCAAACTTTGTTTTAAATTATCATATTAGTTAAATTAACCAATAGTTAATTTTTATTAATAAAAGATGAAAATGCTTCAATTGTTTAAATTATATATCTTTGATATAATTTAATTAACGAAGACCCAAGTTAATTAAATGTACAAATAAATGGAGGAGTTAATTTTATGAGAATAAGTGAGGTTATTAGAAATTATAGAAAGAAGGAAAATCTTACTCAAGAGCAAGTTGGTAATTATTTAGATATAAGTGCACCAGCAGTAAATAAATGGGAAAATGGAATATCATGCCCAGATATAGCACTGTTAGTACCCCTTGCACGTGTTTTAAAAATTGATGTTAATACTTTATTAGCATTTAATGAGGAATTAACAGATGTAGAAGTAAAAAAGCTTACAAAAGAGGTAGGTGAAATGGCATCAAAAGAGGGATTCCAAAAGGCTTTTGAAAAGGCCACTGATTTAATTAAAAAATATCCAAGTTGTGATGAGTTGATATATTGGATATCAGTAGTATTAAGAATACAATTATTTGGACCTCAAATTGAAGAAAAAGATAAATATGAAAGAAAAATCATTGCTTGGCTTGAACTTGTATCAGGAAGCAATAAAGAAAAGACAGCTTCTATGGCAAAATTAGAATTATCCGCAATGTATAGGGCGAAAAAAGAGTATAAAAAAGCTCAAGAAGCACTAGATAAAATTCCAGAGGTAGAGGTGGATAAAAAAATTCAACAGGCATTATTATTTGAAAGTAGCGGGAAAATTGATGAGGCTTATGGCGCTTATGAAGGTATATTAAGGAAAAATGCTCATGAAACATTTGCTACTTTATCTTTAATAATAGCGCTGTTATATAAAGAAAATAACTTTAGTGAAGCAGAGGAATACATAGAGCGTGCTAAAAAGGTTGCTGAAGTATTTGATTTAGGAGCATACCATAAATATTCATTAGATTTATGGTATGCAAGAAAAAAGCAGGATAAAGAAAAAGCTATTGAGATGATTATAAATATGGTAAATGAAGCAAGTAGCATGGATGGGTGTATGAAGTCAAAACTATATAAGCATATGAAATTTAATGTGAAGAACAGTTGGGGCAAAGATAAATATGAAAGATTAGTAAAAGGGGCATTTAAAAAAGATAAAACCCTTAATTTTGTCAAAGATGATCCTAGGATAAAAATTTTGTTGGAATAATTACTAAGTTGTATTTTATTGTGTAGTATTTATAAAGGTGGAGTGGATTAATATGATAATAAATTCAGCGACAATAATATATTTTACTCCAACAGGTACAACTAAAAAGGTTATGTTATTAATTCAATTAAAAAGTAAATTTAGAACCATAATCTTCTTATCTCAGAAACAACAGTTACTGCACACAGAGGCACGATAATAATTTCTTTCCAAATTTTTTTCCAGCTGAAGTTATCTTCAAAATATTTGGAATCAATAATTCTACCTACTCCCATAATACAAATACCACCCCATAGAATAAGCGTATGCATTTCTTTAAATCCATTTTTATTGATAAAAAAATAGTAAATACCCATACCTAACCATACAATGGCAACAATCTTCTGAATTATATCATTAATTTTCTTAAATGTAGCTTTACGAACCATATTACTCATCCTTTCTTATGCGCTAAGTCCAACCGTTTAGCATATAGGGAAATTATAACATAATTTTATGGGGTCGTGTCAACTAATGGGATTACCCTACACGGATTAAGGGTGATTTTGTCAATATAAAAGTTTAGCGTTTCCTCTCAGAAATTAAAATAAAGTGTTGACCCTAACACTATGTCATAGTGTAATATACCCATATCCATTTTTAGAAACTTATAATCCTCATTATTCATATTTACCATTTCTTTAACAATTTGCTGAATCTCCTTTGAAGATGCTATTGGGGCCTTATGGCGGAGCTTTATTTATCAAACCCTATGTATATAAAAGTTAACGATAAAAAATATGGCAATGGTGCATCTAAATTTATCTGAGAATCCCTGAAATTTTATTGTGAAAATAATGAATAATGAATTAAAGACAATATTAGAAACAAGTAAAATATTTCTATTTTTAAAACTTAGTTTGACATTAATATGTATATACTCTATAATTTAGAAAAGTGAATAATATAATTATGTAACTGGCGGAAATGGTGTTTACCATAGGGAGCATAATTAAAGAAAGATATCGACCGCCTGGGTAAAAATAAATTTTATCCAGGCGGTTTTTTATATTTGATTTTTTAGGAGGTTATGTAATGATAAATTCAGAAATTATACTTAAATATGGGTGTAATCCGCATCAAGGCTCAGCAAAGATTTATATGAAAAATAAAGCATTACCATTTGAAATTCTAAATGGTAAACCAGGTTATATTAACTTTATGGATGCTTTTAATTCATGGCAATTAGTGAAAGAATTAAAACAAACAATAGGATTACCGGCGGCAGCATCTTTTAAACATATAAGTCCAGCAGGTGCTGCAGTAGGAATTCCATTAAGTGATGTATTAAAAAAATCATATTTTGCTTCCGACATAGAACTATCTCCTGTAGCTTCTGCTTATGCAAGAGCCAGGGGTGCAGATAGGATGTCTTCCTTTGGTGATTGGGCAGCTATAAGTGATATTGTAGATTTACCTACCGCAATGATTTTAAAGAAATCTGTATCAGATGGAGTAATTGCCCCAGGGTATACGAAGGAAGCCTTGGAAATTCTGATGAAAAAGAAAAAAGGAAATTACTGCATTATTAAAATGGATCCTGATTATGAGCCTGAAGATATTGAAAAGAGAGAGATATATGGTATTACCTTTGAGCAGAAACGCAATGATATTATACTTAAACAAGAGATGCTTAATAATATAGTAACTAATAATAATATTACAGTTGATGCAAGGCGAGACTTACTTATTTCAATGATTACTTTAAAATATACGCAGTCTAATTCTGTATGTTTTGTTTTAGACGGTCAAGTAATTGGCGTTGGTGCAGGGCAGCAATCTCGCATACACTGTACAAGATTGGCTGGATCAAAAGCGGATATATGGTATTTAAGGCAGCATCCGAGTGTTCTCAATTTATCCTTCAAAGAAGGAATTTCAAGACCTAATAAAGATAATGTTATAGATCAATACCTTAGGGATGATACTACTTTAGTAGAAATGAAAGATTGGAGTGAAGTGCTTAATGAGATCCCTTGCAGATTAACAAAGGAGGATAAAGTCGCATGGGTATCTAACTTATCGGGAGTATCTTTAGGTTCAGATGGATTTTTCCCGTTTAGAGACAATATTGATAGGGCATTTCAAAGTGGTGTGAAATATATTGTCCAACCTGGTGGCTCAGTAAGGGATGATATAGTAATAAAAGCATGTAATGAATATAGTATAGCAATGGCTTGTTCAAATATAAGATTGTTTCATCATTAAAATTTATTCTAAAGATCGAACTTTATAAACAAAAAAAATAATTATAAAAACATTGTATTAAGTAAGTGAAAGTAACACAACACCAATTGAGTTACTTTCACATTGGGTCTACTACCCATTCTATAATTTTTGTAAATATACTTTTCATAATTTGATTTGCATTTATAGAATGGAAATGGTAAACTTATAACAGAAACTTTTAAAAGTATCTGTTATAAGTTTTAATTTTAAATTAGGAAGTGGATATATGATTAATCTATCAGGAAAACCACAGATTATGAAGAAGGTAAATAACGGGTTAATTAAACAAGTCATAAAAGAGAAGGGGTCTGCAACAAATGCTGAAATAGTTGAAGATACAGGTATAAGTGCAACTACAGTAAGAACATTACTTAGTAAATTAATTTTAGATCAAGATATAGTTAATCTAGGACTGGATGAATCTAGTGGAGGAAGACGGGCTGAAAGATACGCTCTTAATTTGGATAACAATCTTTCTTTATCTTTTTATGTTAAGGATAATAGCATTAATTATGCGCTTTCTGATGCACTAGGAGATATTATTGAAAGTAAAACTATAAAATTTGAAAAAAATGAATATCAGAAAACTTTAACAAAGTTTATAGATAAAATTATTAAAAAATGTACCATTAAAGTTATAGGAATAGGAGTTTCAGGAGTAGTTGATAGAGGTAATTATTTTTCAGGTAAACATCTAAATGATTGGAAAAAAATTAATATTGGAGAATATATTGAAAAAAAATATAATATCCCCGTTGTACTTGAAAATGATCTAAATGCTATGGCTCTTGGTTTTAGTTTGAATTATATAAAAGAGATAGATAATTTAGATATAAAGTCGATAAATGTTGTATATATTAATTTTACTGAAGATGGTGTAGGAGCAGGAATAATATCTAATGGACAACTTATACGTGGAGAAAATAACTTTGCAGGAGAATTAGGGTTTATGCCTATAAGTAACCATGGTAATTTAGAATATCTTTTAAGTAATAATCCTGATGATAAAAAATATGTAGAAATTGTTTCACAGGTTATAAATATTTTAAATTGCATTATAAATCCAGCTTTTATTGTAATGGGAGGAAGTATTTTAAGAACAAATCTTATAGATGAGATAAAAGAAGCTTGTAATACTTACGCAGCGAATAATATAATTTCTAAAATTATGCTATCAGAAAATGGTGCTAAAGATTATTTACAGGGTATAACTTATTTAACTACTGAAATTATGAATTCAGATGTAAGGCTTGTTAAGACGTAATAGTTTAGAGAATAACATAAACTTATAAGTTTTTAATAATACGAGTTATTTATTTAAAGTATAGAGAGGGAGGTTCATAATGTATAACTATATTATATTTGATGTTGATGGTACTCTTTTAGATACCGAAATTGCAGTTCTTTCATCACTTCAAAAACTAGTGTCTGAAGAACTCAATAATAATTACAGTTTTGAAGAATTGAGATTTGCTTTAGGTATTCCAGGAGAAGTAGCGTTAAATAAACTTGGAATAACTAATATTTTAGAGTGTAGTGAAAAATGGAATGTATATTTAAAAGAATATTTTCATCATGTGAAAATATTTGATGATATTAAGGAAAGTTTAATTAAATTGAATGAAATGGGAGTTTCAATAGGTATAGTTACTTCAAAAACTAAAGAAGAGTTCTTAAATGATTTTGTTCCTTTTGGATTAAGCAACTATTTTAAATTAGTAGTTTGTGCCGATGATACAGAAAAACATAAGCCTAATCCAGAGCCACTTTTAAAATTTATCGAATTGTCAGAAATAGATAAATCAGAAACTATATATATTGGTGACACCAAATATGATTTGGATTGTGCATTAGGTGCTGGTATAGATTTTGCATTAGCACTATGGGGCGCTAAATCATCACTAGGAATTGATGCAAATTATATTTTAGAGAACCCAAAACAAATATTGGAACTCGTAAAAATCTAATTAAATTAATTTATACATAAATCAAATGAATGTCATACTTATATTTTTTTATAAAATGAATATTATTTATATAACAGGAGGAATAACGATGGACATTAATAAAATGAAAGATTATCGAAAAAAGTACAATCTGAAACTCCTTTAGGCTGGGGATTTCTTTAAGGAATTTGGAGAATTGGATGATAAAACATATTCTGCTGGTGCGATTGATATTATTGAAAGTAACACAATACTAATTGAGTTACTTTCACATTGGTGTTATTCCCCATTATTTAAGCAGCGTAACAAATTTCAATGAAAAGGTATTTTTAACATATAAGTAGAATCTATTTAACTATAAAGTTAAAAGGAGTTGATATCATGCCAAAAGAAGAAAAAGAGTTTTTCGATCCTAGTACGTTAATCTGGCACAGACCAGAAGGTTATCCAGAGGGAGTTTTGGAACTAATAGTTACTGAGGATAAAAAGACGAAAGAATTTACTAGACTTTTAAAATTTGCACCAGGAACAGAGACAACAAATATTTTAACACACGAGTGTTGGGAAGAAGTTTATATTATTGAAGGCGGTTTAATTAGCGGTGAACAAGTATTTACTAAGGGAATGGTTGCAGTTCGTCCACCTGGAATGAAGCATGGACCGTTTAAAACGCCTGTAGGTGCTTTAACTTACGAAGTACACTACCGTCGTTCAAAAGAGTAGCAACATATAACAATATAAATTTTAATAACTACAAATAAGGAGGAGTAAGTATGAAAAAAGTGCTGTTATTATTAGCAAATGGTTTTGAAATTTATGAAGCAGGTGTTTTTACTGATGTTATAGGGTGGAATCTTGTTGATGGAGATGGCACTACAGAAATAATCACATGCGGTATAAAAAATGAAATTAAAAGTACTTTTAATATGAAAATAACAACGGATATAACAATAGATGAAGTTAATGTTGATGATTATGCTGCATTAGCTATTCCTGGAGGCTTTGAAGAATACGGATTTTATGATGATGCATATAATGAAAAATTTCTTGATATTATTAGAAGGTTTTATAATAAAGAGAAAATAATTGCATCAATTTGTGTTGGAGCTCTCCCAATAGGTAAAAGCAAGATATTAGAAGGCAAAACTGCTACAACTTATAATATGAAGAATGCCATTAGACAAGAGGAATTACGTGAGTATGGGGTTAATGTGATTAACAAAGCAATAGTAATAGATCATAACATAATTACCTCTTGGAATCCCTCAACAGCTATAGACGTGGCATTTAAACTACTTGAGCTATTAACATCAAAAGAAAAGTCAAATTATATAAAAAAAATAATGGGTTTTAAAATACTTTAATTTTAAAATAGAAATATTAAGTGTTTTGAGTGTAACACTAGTATGAACTGCTCTCTGTCAAGTAGATAGCCGATATACGTTAAAAAATACGCTACATACATAAATTATAGCTAATTATTCTCATTTTCTTTAATAATTATAGCCTGTGCCACAATTACATCTTCTCCATTAAATGTACATGAAGGAGATTCATATAATTTATAACCATCATCAAGTAATTCAGAAATTCTTTTACAAAAATTTGCATCGTCTTTTCCAGTGATTAATCGATATTTAAGTTTTTTCTCCATAATAGATACCCCCTTAATTTAAGTTTTATTATTCTAGCAATACGCTATAACATTTTATAAATATGTTTTAAACATTATATCATGAAATTTCAACGCACGTTCTAAAGCGGAGGAAATAATGAATAAAATGGTTTTGGTTGTAGATGACGATAAAGATTTGTAAAACTAATTACAAAGAGCTTGAGATTTGAACAATTTGAAGTAATTCCATCATATTCTATGGGGTCACAAAATTTTGAGCGAAAAATAGAAATGATTAATACTTGTGGATATAAAACAGGTAAATTAATAGCTACAGCAGTATCAGATAAAGGTATTAAATTTCTAGAAAAACTAAGTTTTACTAATGTTAGGATACTAAATGAAGGGTTCTTATTGTATGAATATCATAAAGATAATTTACATTAATTGGGTTAGGTGAAAACAAATAAACTGTTTCCTGTTTACTCTATGGGGTAATGTCAACCACTTAAAAAAGGTAATTTAGAATAAAGATTGCGAATTAATTTAATACAAATTGTATTCATAGCCTTTTTAGAATTTCACTAATATATTTTTCGCCTTTTTTAACAATGTCAAATTCTGAAAACCTATTATTGAAGTAGAAAAATATTTGCCTAAGCATATAGAATTTTCAGAAAAATACTATGCTACTGAAAAATTTATTTGTTCAGTAAGGAAAAATCCGCGTACAGGTGGAATCATCCTTTGTAATGTTCAAAATATTGATGAAGTTAATGCCATAGTAAAAGAAGACCCATTTTACAAAGAAAAAATCGCTAGTTATGAAATTATCGAATTTCTCTCTAGCAAATATATATCTAATTTCAAGCCGTTTATTTAATAATCATGAAAATCCGCAGTTTTATTGTGATATTACTGGGGATTTTATAAACAACCTTTGCTTCGTAATAAATTGCCAATCTGACGTAACTCTTAGGAATATTATACCTTTGGATTCGATTTTACATGCCAAGTGTTATAATAAGGAGTTATTGAAATTGTATTATATCTCAATGCTAATGGTGATTGTATCCGGTGTTTTTTATCATATTTCTCAAAAATCTATATCTAAGACATTGAATCCTATGATATCAATGATGGTAACTTATTCTACTGCGGTAATTCTAACATTTATTTTGTTCTTAATTTTCCCAATAGAAAAAAATAGTTTATCAACTGAATTAAATTCAATAAATTGGGCAAGTTTTTTGCTTGGATTTGCAATTGTCGGTATGGAAATAGGTTTTCTGTTTGTATATCGCAGCGGATGGAATATTAGCGTTGCAGCAATTTGTTCCAATGTAGCAATTACGATGCTTCTAATTTCTGTAGGTATATATTTCTTTAAGTATTCTAGGGATTTTCTTAATAAATAAAAGGTAGAATATAAAAGTAGTTAACTTGTTTATTGGTATAATATAAATATGGTTTAGATTTTATATATGATATATGGAGGGATAGTTATGAAAAAATTTATAATTGAAGATGATTTTTGGGAATTGTTTCCGCAAGCAAGAATAGGTGTAGTTGTTTGCACGGGAATAGATAATGCAATAAGAGATGAGGATAAGTTTAAAGAACTGTTGTCACAAGCTGAGATTAAAGCTCTGACTTATTTAACTGAGGAGCAATTCAGTAACAATTCGGTGATTCAAGTTTGGAGAGAGGCATTTAAAAAATTTAAAACAAAAAAAGGTGTGAGATCATCTATTGAAGCTCTCTTAAAAAGAGTAGATAATGGCAATCACATAGGGAATATAAATCCGTTGGTAGATATTTATAATTCTATATCTCTAAATTTTGCATTGCCA
>JBLHPD010000185.1:0-9684 GCA_047624165.1 Clostridium sp.
TCAAACGGTGTTCAGGTAAGTTCACTATATGTAAAAAGGAGACTTATATATGAGTAAATATTGGAGCGAAATCACAAAAAACATTGAACCTTATATCCCCGGAGAACAACCTAGGGATAGGAAATATATTAAATTAAACACTAATGAAAATCCGTACCCACCCTCTCCAAAAGTAATTGAAGCCATTAAACATACTGCTAATGAAAATCTTCAACTATACCCTGATCCAAACTGTGATGAACTTAGAAACACCATAGCAAATTATTATAAACTATTACCCAATCAAATTTTTGTAGGAAATGGTTCAGATGAGGTGTTAGCTTTCTCTTTTATGGCATTTTTTAATAAAGAAAAACCTATCTTATTTCCGGATATAACCTATAGTTTCTATGAAATTTATGTTAATCTATTTAAACTAAAACATAAGTTAATTCCTCTAGACGATAACTTTGACTTGCCTCTAGTATGCTTTTGGACACAAAGATTTAATAGAAGGCCTCAATAAAATTAAAAATTCGATAAACTCTTATACAATTGATCGTCTTGCTTTAGCAGGCGCAAAAGCATCTTTTGAAGATGAACCCTATTTTCAGAGTATTTGCTTGAAAATTATAAATACAAGAGAAAAAGTAATACCATTTCTTAAAGAATTGGGGTTTATTGTATTAGATTCAAAAGCCAACTTTTTATTTGTACGCCATAATACAATTAATGCAAAAATAATATTTAACGAATTAAGAAAAAACGGAATTCTTGTTAGATATTTTAATAAACCTAGAATTGATGATTTTCTTAGAATAAGTATAGGAACTAATGAAGAAATGGAAGTACTTATACTCAAATTAAAAGAAATTATCCTAAAGCAATAGCAGTGCAATCTAATTCTTTTAGAAGATCCCATTACTGTTAGAGCAGAGATACACAAATCTTTGCCTGTGAAAGAAGTTGGAGTTGGTTTAGAAATAAATTGGTAAAAATATAGAAAATGTCCGTCACTTACTACTAAATTTTCATATTAATTTTCTCCTTAAGATTAGTAGAATCTATTACTTTCTCTGTCATAGTTTTAAATTTATCATTTAATGCTTTACTTATTTTATTACTCTTATTGCTCTTATTAATAGCATCTATTATTTCTTTACTCATTGGAAACTCTCCTATAAGTTGTACGTCCATTTTTTTTAAAAATTCTTGTTTGTCCCTATTATCAAAAATTCTTATTTCCTTTCCACAATAAGGACAAACAATATAGCTCATATTTTCTATTAAACCTATTATTTTGACTTTCATTTTTTTCATAATATTAATATCTTTTTCCACTATTATAGAAACTAAATCTTGAGGCATAGACACTATTACAATGCCATCAATAGGAAATGTCTGCATGGCTGTTAAGACTTCATCTGCAGTGCCAGGCGGCATATCAATAATCAAATAATCAAGTTTTTCCCATAATACATTTGTCCAGAACTGTTTAACTATAGCTACTTTAAGAGAACCTCTCAATATTACTGGTTGCTCGTTTTCGTCAATAAGTAAATTAAGAGACATCACTTTAATACCATTCTTTGTTTTTACAGGCCAAATAACATTTTCCAATGTTTTTGCTCTCACATCGCCTAAATCTAGCAATTTAAGTATGCTTGATTCAGTAATATCAGCTTCCAGTATTCCTACTTTATAGCCTTTTTTATTTAATTCTTTAGCTAATAATACTGAAATTGTTGATTTACCTACTCCACTTTTGCCACTCATAACACCTATTACATTCTTAATATTATTAAGTGGATTATTCTCGTTCTTTAAAGTTTCTTCATGCTTACATGTCTTTGAATTATTATCAGGCACTAAAATCCCTCCTTATTTTTACTCTTTAATAAATAAGCATTTAAATATTACTCCATATATCTTCAATAGCTTTTTATGCTATATTTTCTTTGTAACAATTCAAATTAGGATATTGGCATTTGCTAATTTAATGATACTCCTGTATTATGTTACTGTCAAATGCCAATAAATATATATTAAAATGCAAAAACTCAAAAATCCCGACAACTATTATAGCTGCCGGGATAGCTTTTACAATCATAAAAGCGGTTAACCGCTTTAGTACAGTTTTAATATTTATATTTATATAAATATTAACATCTAAAAGTATTATAAGATGACTAGAACTTAAATACTTACTAATTAGGCCTCCCTATCACTCTTAATAATTTAGTACCCATAAAAAATATAATATAAGTACTCACCGCTACAATTATTATAGATGCTCCAGAAGCAATATGAGCCTTATAAGATACAAAAAGTCCTAATAGTGAAAATGACACACCAAATAAAATAGAGAGCCCCATAATTTTCTTTAAATTACGTGTAAATATTTTAGAAATTGTAGGAGGAACTGTTAAAAGTGCAATTATAAGTATTATGCCTACTACCCTTATAAGTACTACTACACTAAATGCTATAAGTAGAAATACTATATACTCCATTAATTTAACGTTAATGCCAACTACCATAGAAAATTCTTCATCAAATAGATAGGCTTTTATATTATTAAAAAATGCTATTACTATAAAAATAACAACAGAATCTAAACCTGCCATTATATAAAGGTCTATTTTAGAAACTGTAAGTATATCTCCAAATAAATATGATGAGATATCAGGAGGATATCCGGGAGTAAGAGAAATAAATATAATCCCAAGCGCCATACCTAATGACCAAAACATTCCTATAATAGTGTCAGTATTTACTTTTGATCTTCTTTTTATCTCAACTATTCCAAAAGAAGATACTACAGTAAAAATTAGTGCACCTATTATAGGTTCTATTTTTAAAAAGTACCCCATCCCTACTCCACCAAATGCAGCATGTGCGATACCGCCACTCATCATCACAAGCTTTTTTTCAACTATTATCGTTCCAATAATTCCACAGATTATGCTTGCAAGTACTGCTCCAATTATGGCATGTTGCAAAAATGTATATTTAAAAATGGCATTTATCATCTAAATTTCCTCCTGATGGTTTCTTAATACTCTATGAGGTATATTTCCGTGAGATATAGCATCTACTGGACATCCATAAACGCTATCCATTATATCTTTATCAAGTTCAGGTTCTCCATGATAAAATAATTTTTGATTTAAACAAGCTATTTTATCTACATAAGAAAAAATAAAGCCTGTATCATGAGTCACTACTATTATAGTCATATTTTTATTAATATCTCTAAGCAATGAGTAAATACTAGTTTTTGATTGAACATCAAGACTTGCGGTTGGTTCATCTAAAAGTAAAAGTTTAGGTTCCGTACATAGTGCCCTAGCAATTAGTACTCTTTGCATCTGCCCACCAGAAAGCTGTCCTATCTGCCTATTTTTAAGTTCATAAATCTCTAACATATTCATTATATTATTAGCAAATTCTATATCTTCTTTACTATACTTATGGAAAAAATTCATTCCAAATTTCAACCTTCCCATAAGCACCACATCAATTACATCTATAGGAAAATTTTTGTCGAATTTTGTGAATTGAGGTACGTATCCTATAGAATTTCTTTTATTCTCTGGATTCCTACCATACACTTTTATTTCTCCTAAGGTCGGTTTAATTAATCCTAAAATTGCTTTTAATAGCGTTGATTTACCTCCTCCATTTGGACCTAAAATTGCAATAAATTCTTTATCTTTGATTGTAATATTTATTTCTTTTAGTGCATTTAAATTTTCATAATCAATGTTTAAATTTTTTATTTCAACTGCATTCATTTTAATCACCCTCTATTGCTTGTTTAAAAGTTTTCGCCATTTTCTCTAAATTTCTTATATAATCTGCAGAAAGTGGTTCTACCATTTCAGCCCTTCCACCAATTTCTGAAGCAAAAGTCTTAGCTTGCTTACTATCTATTTCTGCTTGATAAAATACGGTCTTTATATTTTCTTTTTTAGCAAAATCTATGGTCTTTAGGAAATCCTCTATAGTCGCTTCTTTTCCTTCTTGTTCAAGTGATACCATCTCAAGTCCATATTCATCTGCAAAATATCCAAAAGCTGGATGATAACATACAAACGCTTTTTTCTTTAAAGATAACATAGAATCCTTTAAATCACCATCTAGTTTATCAAGACTATTTATATAATCCTCCCCATTTGTTTCATAGAAGATTTTATTAGAAGGGTCTATTAATGAAAGTTCTTTTACTATTTCTTGAATCATAACTTTTACTCTTTTAGGAGAAAGCCATATATGAGGGTCTCTCTCTCCAGATGCAAATTTTCTTTCTGGATAAACATTTGAAACCAATTCGGCAATATTTACTATTTTTATATTTTTATTAAAATCTGTTACTTTAGGCAATATGCTTGCTTTTTCAGTAGGAACACCTATAGTGAAATACGCAGAAGCAGTACTGAGTTTTTCCATTAAATCTGGATTAGGTGCAAAATTTTCCGGACTTTTTCCTGGTGGTATCATGGTAACAATATCAACTTTATCTCCACCAACTGCTTTTACGAAAGTTTCCTGTGGAACTATAGAAACCGCTACACTAATTTTTTCTTTTATATTTGCTTCACTAGTTTTTTTAGAATCACCACATGCTGAAAAAAATAAAGCAGAAAAAATAATAGAAAATAACAACAATTTTTTGCTTGCTTTTAACATTAAACCAACCTCCCTCTGTTTGTAAATACAAATCATTCGCATTTACATTCAATTTTATTATACTCTTTTGTTAAGACTTGTCAATCTAAAAACTATACCAACAAGTCTTTCTACACTACCAAAGATTACTATAAGTATAACGATTGGTCTAGTTGAGAGCTCTACGCTATTTTCACTTTAGTAATTTGACATTAACATTATAATATATTACAATATTATAAATATTAGCATACGCTAATATTGTATTCATACAAAATATTCAAACATTTTACGGCCCCACAAAATTGTGCTAAATTGCTTAATGAAGCATTATAATAATGAATAAATTATTAGACAAATTACAATACCTGTTGCTTTAAAATTAACTAATGGAGGAAAGAAAATATGCAAACAACATTAACTTTAGTAAGGCATGGCGAAACAGAGTGGAACGCACTCGGAAAATTCCAAGGTTGTAAAGATATAAATCTATCAAAAGAAGGTATACTACAAGCTGATTATCTAAAAAAAAGATTTGATAATAAATTTGACTATATCTATACAAGTCCTCTAAAAAGAGCAATGCAAACAGCAGAAATCATATCTAAAAGCAGTAAAATTAAACCTATAATTGAATCAGATTTAAGAGAAATAAACTTCGGAGAATGGGAAGGCCTTACCATAAAAGAAATTGAATCAAATTTTCCAGAAAAATTTATTGAATGGAGAAATGATGAACTTAACGGGCCTATATGTGGCGGCGATTTAAGTCTTAAAAAAGCAAGTATTAGGGCCAAAAATGCCATCTTAGAAATTGTAAAAAAACATCAAGGAGAGAACATTATCATAGTAGCTCATGGTGGAATTATTAAAGCCGGACTAATAGGTATTTTTGAATGGAAAATGACCATGTATCATAAAATTATTTTAGGTAATACGGCTGTTTGCAAAATTATTTTTGATACTAATTTAAATCCCAAAATAATCATATTAAATGACACAAGCCATCTTCCTGATAACTATGTTATAAACTCTTATGTTTAAAGTGTGGTAATAATACTTTTTTCATAAGAACTACCCCCCTTAGTATTAGCTAATTTAATACTACTCTTGTTTGCATTTATTGTAAAATGCCAATAACGTTTCTTTATACTATATACTTTTTTATAATTTCGTTAAGTTCATCTATATTTTGCTCCATCCAACTGCGGAAGTTTTTGTTAGAATTATCTACAGCACTTGCAAGTTCAAATAAAAATTTCGGTACTTCATCCTGCTTAATATCTCCATAATTTTCAGCTAGCTTTGTTTTACCTATTGAAGGATTACCACCAAAATGTAACTCGAAAACATTTGTAAGTTCATCTTGTATTTTTTTCTTTTTACCACAAAACCCAATTGTTCCTATTTCGTGTGCAGTACAAGAATTAGTACATCCTGATATATGAACAGGAGGGAGTATATCTTTTGTTAAATTGTTTTCTTTAAAATAACTTAGAATCTCCCTTAAAGTACGCTGGCTTTCTAAAATTCCCATCTGACAAGTTGGAACTCCAATACAAGCAATAGAACATTCGATCGCAGTATTTCCACCCATTCTTTCTGTTAACTCAAGGAACATTTCAGCTTCTTTACCATTCAAATTTCTAATGTATAATCCTTCTGTCATAGCTAATCTTACTTCTACGTCTTCTACGTCTTCCATGTCTTCAATTTTATCGATTATTAGTTTGAGATGTTCACTCTTTAATTGACCGCCCGTTGGGTGAACATAAACACTGTATAACCCCTTTTGTTTTTGACAAAATAGTCTTGGGTTCCTTGTGTAAGTTTCAATACCTACTTTATTATAAACCTTTGTCTCTACCTTAATTTTTAAATTTCCTCTTTCCTTAACTTTTTCCAAATAACTATTATAGCAGTTTATGAATTTTTCCTCACCCATTCTTTCCATAATGTATCTTATACGAGCTCTACCTTTATTAACATAGTCTCCTTCATTAATAAAAAGCTCTGTTAATGCTTCAACATGATATAAAATATTTTCTGGTTTAATTAACTGTTCTCTCTTGGCAGATAATTTTGAATCTTTTCCCATTCCACCCCCTAAATATACTTTAAAATATTCTATGCCATTTTCTTTGACTGCCAAAAATCCCAAATCAGTAGCGGTTACATGTGGCTCATCTTCTTCATTACTTGAAAAAGCAACTTTAAATTTTCTTGGGAGTTTATATGTATATACCTTGTTTAAAAAATGTTCTCCTACAGCTAGCGCATAAGGTGATACATCAAAAGTCTCGCTGACTTCTACCCCCGACAGTGGTGAAACTGCAACATTTCTTGGAAAATTACCGCCTGAACCTCTTGAATATAACCCCTTTTTTATACCTTCCTCCATGGCATCACAAACTTCATCAATAGTAATTCCGTGTAGTTGTATTGCTTGACGAGTAGTTAGATGTAACCTTTCTAATTTATACCTTTTCGCAAAATCATAAATTAATTTAAGATCTTTTATAGAAGCTATTCCTGATGGTATTCTAAATCTTATCATAAATTCTTTTCCACTACGCTGGGCATACACACCCATACCACCGGAAGCTCCTTTAAAATTCATTTTACTTATTTCTCCATTTAAAAACTCATGTCCAAGTACTCTAAACCCTTTAACTTCATTAAGTAGAATATTATTTAAATTTTCCATCTATATCAATCCTTTCCTATTGCAATATTATTATGGCTATAGTATACTGTTTTTTAACCAATAAGTATAATATATGTTTTTTATAATACTTATTAATATTTCTAATAGGTAGGGTGATAACTTTGATTGAGGAATTAAAAACTTTTATTGCAGTTGTAGATAAAAGAAGTTTTACAAAAGCTGCAAAGAGCATCAACATATCTCAGCCTAGCGTAAGCTTTCATATTGTCATTTTAGAAAAACACTTCAATACAAGACTAATAGAAAGATCAAATAAACAACGAAGTATATTAATTACACAGACTGGAGAGATGTTGTACAAAAAAGCTAAACAAATAATCTCCCTACTAGATGAGACAAAAGAAGAACTTAACAATTATCATAATTCTACCTCTGGCACTTTAAAAATTGGCGCAAGCATGACTATAGGTGAATTTTTACTGCCATCGATACTAGGGGAATTTATCAAAGAGTTTCCAAACATAAAACTAGAAATTGCTATTGACAATACTCATAATATCTATGAAAAATTCAAAAATTTTGATATCGATATTGCCTTAACAGAAGGTACTGTTCCGGTGCACGACTATACTTTTAAGAATTTTTATAAAGATACAATGGTTGTTGTAGCTCCAAATATTTTTACCTATAATAAAAATGTTAGACTTAAAACTTGTTTGTCAAATCAAACTTGGATGCATAGAGAAGAAGGCTCTGGAACTGGTGAGAACCTAAATATATTTTTAAATACAGAGGGCATATCACCAAAAAACTTTATTATTCTCGGAAGTAACTATGCTATTAAAGAAGCTGTTAAACACAATTTAGGTATAACTTTTATTTCATCTTTAGTAGTAACTGCGGCTGCTAATAACAATGAACTCAAAATTATACCTACCAAAACAAAATACAATAGATATTTTTCTTATTTAGTTCATGAAAAAAATCTATCAAGGATCGCAACATTATTCGTTGAAAGATTAGAAAAGTGCAGCAATTTTTAACCACTGAATAAAAAAAGGTACACGAAAGTTATCCGTGTACCAAACATTTTATTATTTTAACTTTTTCTTTGAGTTAGTGGTGTTAAATTCATGGGATACATTTGCCACTATATCCTTATTAAATTATATATAAATTAAATTATCATATCATCAAAGTTATCTCCGCTTAATACCAATACATCTCCGCTTTTAATCATTGTCGCTCCCTTAGGATGTATTACATTTTCTGCACGCTTTATCATTACAACTAGGATTTCGTCCGGTATATTAGCATCCATTATAGTTTTGTTAACCCATTTATTTCCTGGAGAAATTTCTAATTCAACTAATTTTGTATTTGATTCTTCTTGATAGTCATTAAATTTTGAAATTATAATTCCTGGTACTAGAATCACTTGTAAATGAGATGGGAAAGATAAAAGCCCCAATATAAAGAAGAGCATTATTTGCATAAGCCACGATATTCCATCTAAAAATCTAACTAAACTCTTTTTATTTTGAATTTTACTGTTTCCAATCATAACACCAGCAATATATACACTTAGGTACCCATTACCTCCGAGCCATGAACTCATAGAATATGTTAAAATGGCTATTGCCATAACAAACACTGGATACAGTCCTTCTATTTCGAAAGTAATATTTTTTAATATCCAAGCACTTACTTTTGCTAATATAACACCAGTTAATACTCCAAAAAATATTTGAAATGTTAGAAGTTGAAGCGTAGATTGTTCTCCTCTACCACTCATTATACTTAATATTGTTATTGTTAGCATATATGCAAATGGGTCGTTACTTCCACTTTCAACTTCTAGCATTGACGCTAGTCCACCTTTTAAATTTAGTTTTTGAGAACGTAAAATTGAAAAAACTGATGCTGCATCAGTTGAAGGTAATTTTCAAAAGGAATTCCAACAATTCCTTCCGAACCAAATGCCATACCTAATATAATAAATATAAGTAATGAGGGTACTGCGAATTTATATAAAACTTTACTTGATAAAATACATATTATTACAACAACCGAGGCTATAATTAAAGGCATTATCATCTATTAATCACTTTCTTCCTATATTTTATAATTGAATATTCTTATTTCATTTTATTGAAAAATAAAACCCCAAAATGAGGTTTTATTTTAACATCTAATTATATAATAACATATAACTTAAATCAAGTTATATGTCATTTTCACAGAGCTGAAGCATGATTTTTTTAAAAGCACTAATTTAACGTAATATTATAAATTAATATTACTATTTGTCATCCACAGATTTTTTTTATATAATATTGCTAATAAAATAAGCTTCAGTTCATTTT
>JBLHPD010000186.1:0-9621 GCA_047624165.1 Clostridium sp.
CTATTGTTTTATGTATAGAATGTGGTTCAGATATGATAATTAAGAGGTGATGCTACACTATTTAGTGGAGCATCACTTTAATACTCGACCGTAGGGAGATTTTGTTCTTGATATTAATAAAGGTAAAATTGAAAATTTACTTACCATAGATGAGTATTTTGATATTATAAAGATTAAGGAAGATGACAGATATCGTTTGATGAAGGGATATTCCCATGGAATGAAAAATAAAATGCAAATGGTTTGTCTTTTTGTAACTCAGCCTGATGTAATTTTGCTAGATGAGCCCTTAACTTCTTTCGATGTAGTGGTAGCTCTTGAAATCAAGAATTTGTTAAAGAAAATGAAAGGTGAGCACATTATTATTTTCTCCACCCATATCCTTCAGCTGGCTACAGATTTATGTGATGAAATATTGGTTTTGAATAATTGCGTTTTGGAAGAAGTGGATAGTGAGATTCTAAAGAGTACTGAATTTGAAGAGAAAATCATGGAGATTTTGAAGGAGGGAGGGAATGATTAGTACATTTATAAATAGTTTTAAGGTGTCTTTTGTAGAGCAGGCGAATACCTTTATATATTTTCTTAAAAGGGTACCACTTCTAGGGAAAAAAGTTTCTGATAATTTATATAAACGAACTAGGGCTAAACTAATTATAGGAATTATAAGTAGAATTTTAGGAGTGATTGGTGGATTTGCAGGCAAGGCTGTATATTTAGGAATAATAATTATTCTGCCCTCATATTTAATAACTAAAGATATAGCAAAGATACAACCTATTTTCATACATATACTTTTCTTTTTAAGTTTTGTTTTAGGACCACTTATAAAAAGTGTAATTTTTGATGAAAACAATAAAGCCGCCTTTAATATGGTAACCTTGATGAAGGCTGATGCGAGAAAATACTATCTGGGGGAGATAATATATAGAAATATAACAGATTTTATATACTTTGTAATTCCGGTAACCATCATAGGCTTAATAATAGGATTTTCGCCCCTAAAAGCTATAGTGCTTGTTGTGGAATTAATAGCTTTAAAATTATTTGGTGAATGGTTACAACTTTTTATATATGATAAGAAAGAAGTAATGCTTAAAAAGAAAACAATATTTATATCGATAGTAATTATTAGTGGACTTATTCTTGCATATGCATTACCCGCTTTTGGATCAACAATTAATTTTGACCCAATAGTATTTAATTTATATTTTGCGATTATTATATTAAGTTTAGGAGTAATATCATTTATATTCCTATGGAAATATACAAAATATACATCAATAGCAAAAGTGTTATTAACTAAGGATAAATTATTCAATGTAGAAGCTATTAGAAAGGGAGCGACTTTTTCAACTGTAAAATTGGATGAAAAGAAAATGAGTAAGGAAGAATTAAATACAAAAAAATATGACGAAAAGAAAGGATATGAATATTTAAATTCAATATTTTTTCTTCGTTTTAGAAGGATAATGGTAAAACCTATAAAAGAAAGAGTCACCTTCATAGGTATCATATTTTTAATTGGAATGTATTTGGTGTTTTTTATGCCAATTAAAAGAACAATACTAGTGACTGAAATTAAAAAAAGTATACCTATATTAATATTTATTATGTACTGCATGTCAACGGGTGAAAGAATTTGCAAGGCCATGTTTTATAATTGTGATGCAGGTTTACTAAGATATGGGTATTATCGAGAGGGTAATGTGATTTTATCCAATTTTACTTCCAGGTTGAAGAGGGTAGTTATTCTTAACCTGATACCAGCTTTAACTCTATGTGTTGCTATTGTTTTTATTATAGTAGCTAGTGGTTACAGTTCTGATCTTATAAGCATGATGCCACTATTTTTGTGTATACTTTGCTTAGCTTGTTTTTTCTCCATACATCATTTGTTTATGTACTATGTTCTGCAGCCCTATACAGCAGAATTAACGGTTAAAAGCCCGTTATTCAAATTCGTAAATGTGGTTATGTATCTTGCTTGCTACGCATGTCTTCAAATTAAGACTCCTCCATATTATTTCACAGCAGGGATTATTATAACTACTATTGTATATATGGGAGTTGCATTGTTATTAACATATAGAGTAGCTCCAAGAACTTTTAAGTTAAAATAGGGATATCGTAAGTGTATCAGATGTTGAGTATTTGTAGCACTACTGAGACACACTTTTCTGATTTTCTCTTAGTATCCAATAAAAAGTTTTTCCACTTCTTTTACATAATTTGAATCTAACCCTTTTGAAAATTTATGGAAATCTTTTTTATCAATAGTTTTTTGAACGCCTTGATTTTTCAAAATGCTATCAAGGTTAACTAAAACATCTTCGAAATTTTGGTCATTACTGTCCATTGAGCCTCCGCCTAAAAGATCAGTTGTTTTATTGTTTTTTAGTGTTATTTTGTAAGAAGGATCATATGAATCTTTAGACTCCACAATACAAACATTAACACTTTTAATATCACTATAACTGTAAAGTACGCCAATGGGCGAAATAGGAGAGCCTATTTTTATGCTATCACTATACAAAATAGTATAACTTGTCATGCCACAATAGATAGCGATAATTAAAGCTGGGAAGTAACATTTTTTTATTATTTTAAATACTTTTGTTATTTTATTTAATACTTTAACTAAAAAAATATCCAGCTTATTGTTACTTAAATCATCAAGTAGTAAGTTGTCCTGGTGATCAGTAACTACATCAGTACCAACCTCTTCTGGTAATTCAACTATCCGGTCTTTTCCTTTGAAAAACTTTTCTATTAATTGATACAAAAAATATATTATTAAAACCATAATCATTGCGGAGGGTACCATGTTTATTGGGCTTGATATAAACAACAAGTATTTGCCTCTACAAAATATTAAAGATTGTAATAAGAAAAATATGATAAGGGTTGTAAGCGGAATTACTATGGCTAATATAATAATCCCTAAAAACCCCAAAATAGCGATAGCTATAAATTTAAATATTTTCATTTGTGACCCTCTTTCAAACAAGTTTTTCTTATTTTTGAACAATTAAATCATAAGACTTTTTAGCTTATTATATCATTTTTTAATTGCTGCTTACAGACCAGATACTGGGATAAAAAAAGCTGATGCACAATAACATAATAAATGAATACATTAATTACTAAGAGTATGTATAAGAGGGTATTTAAATGTGGATTTATTTAGTTGAACCAGGTGATACTGTTTTGTCAATCGCATATAGATATGGAATTTCATCACAAAGTATTATCGAAGCAAATGTACTTCAAAACTCAGACCAGTTATTTATAGGGCAGACCTTGGTTGTCCCATTATGGGAAATGAATTATAGAGTGATTCCTAATGATAATATGTGGCCTATTAATGGGAATTACGATTTGGGAAACTTAAGAATATCCGCACCAGGAGCTCCAACTAACCTCACAGTGCAAAGAAATGCAGTAAATAGTGTAGCGCTTTTTTGGGGCCCTGCGTATGACTCTATAAAGGTTAGTGGGTATTATGTTTTGAGAAACAATATTCCTATAGGTTCTACTCCAAATCGAGTATTTATTGATAAAACTATTAAAATTGGTCAAGTCTATAATTATAAAGTCACAGCTTATACGTTAGACAAAATTTTCTCAGGCTATAGCAATATTGCAAGAATAAATATTACACCTTCTCCTGGCATAATATTTTGGTCAAAAGCTAACCAATATTCAGGCTTTTTAAAAGGTACAGATGTTTCTTTTTATACACCAGAATTAGACTGGAATAAAATTAAGAACGATGGAATATCATATGTTTATGTAAGGGCGGGTAATAGTGTAATAAATAAGGGCTATAATCCAGATTTTATGGCAGAAAAACATACACTAGGAATAAAATCTGCAGGTCTGCCAGTAGGATTCTATTATATTCCACACTGGTCTAATTTAGATTATGATTTGAATAAAGCTAAAGTTGAGGCTAAAAAATACGCTGACCATATATTTAGTCTTATGGGCAAAGCTGGTATAAGTGGATATGGGGACTTACTTCCTGTATTAGATATAGAACCTCCTCTTGGAACAATTGAGGTCGGACTTACAGGAAAACAAATAGTCGATTGGGCTAGAGTATTCTGTGACCAATTTAAGGCATATACAGGAAGAACTATTATGATATATACAAATAGATCTTTCTGGAGTGATTGGAATGTTACACCCGAAATTAATACAGTAAATAATCTGCCACTTTGGAATGCTGAATACTATGAATTTAATAGTTATTTAAAGTATAGTGATGATACTCCTAAAAGCTTTGGTGGATGGAGTGGTTGGAATATTTGGCAATTTACACAATCCGCAATCATTGGTGGATATACAAAAATGGACGCAAGTTGGTGTCGTTCCCTTGATTTATTAATGTTGCCGTCCGAACCAACAAATCTGGTTGGAAACAATGTGTCTCCAGGTATAGTAAATTTGAATTGGAATAAAAACACTGAAATAGATCTAAAAGGCTACAACGTTTATAAAGATGGTGTTTTAATTTCAACAACTAATAATAATTTTACCACAGTAGCTTGTTTAAAAACTGGAGAAACATGTAAATTTCAGGTTCAGGCAGTAGATATATTTAACGATGTTTCAAAGCCAGTATCAAAAGATGTATATATTTCTAAATAAAAACCAAAATAAGAAAGAGGACATTTCAAAATATAATATTAATTTGATATTAAGGTTATGAGTTTCAAAATTTATAACCTTTTTTTAAGTTCTCTCAAGAATTTATACCATTATTTTACAAAAAAATATATAATTTTCAAATGATTATTGAATTATTATTGAATTATTAAGATATTATGGTTACAATTGAAATTAGATATGGACAGGAATTGAAATTTTTACACTGAAATCATTTTTAAGTGCATTATTTCCTGCGTATAATTCTATAAAAACAAGGGGGAGACAATCATGTCTAGTCAAAAAAACGAGGAGCAGGAATTTAAGCCATATATTTCTGCGGATAAAATCTTACCAGAATTTACTTTAACCGCAGTTTTACTTGGTATTTTAATTTCAGTTATTTTCGGTGCGGCTAATGCGTACCTAGGATTAAAAGTAGGTATGACAATTAGTGCATCTATTCCTGCGGCCGTAATCTCAATGGGGATTATTAGAGGCCTTCTTAAAAAAGAATCTATACTAGAAAACAATATGGTTCAAACAATTGGATCAGCTGGTGAATCTCTGGCGGCAGGTGCCATTTTCACATTGCCAGCCATGTTTATTTGGATGGAAGAATGGAATGAGGGTGCACCAAGCCTAATAACCATAACAGCCATCGCTTTAGCTGGAGGAATTCTTGGAGTTCTTTTTATGGTTCCATTAAGAAAAGCGTTAATTGTAAAAGAACATGGCACATTGCCTTATCCAGAAGGTACAGCTTGTGCTGAGGTATTACTTGCTGGAGAAGAGGGCGGAGAAAAAGCCAAAATTACATTTATAGGACTCTTTATTGGTGCTGTATATAAATTTATTACGGGCGGGTTCAAATTATTTCCTAGTGAAATAGAAACTGTTATTCCAGGTTATCAAGGAGCAGCCATCGGGGCGGATGTTTTACCAGCATTACTTGGTGTTGGATTTATCATTGGACCTACAATTTCTGCATACATGTTAGGTGGAGCAGTTATTGGATGGTTTGCGTTGATTCCTCTGATTACAAATATTGGTAGCATGGGAGTGGTAATTTTGTACCCAGCATCGGTACCAATATCTCAATTAGACTATTGGGGAATTTGGGATAATTATATAAGATATGTGGGTGCGGGAGCAGTTGCATTCGGTGGTGTTTTTAGTTTGGTAAAATCAATACCACTTATTGTAGGTACATTTAGGGATGCCATGAAGAATTATTCTAAAGGTGATGGCACGACTTCTATTAGAACAGATCGAGATATGCCAATGAAATTTGTAATAGTGGGTGTTTTAGCTGTTATTTTGGCTATGATGATGTCAAAAGTGATACCAGTAGGTATCGTTGGGGCTATATTAATTGCGGTTTTTGGTTTCTTTTTTGCAACCGTTTCCTCAAGAATCGTTGGTCTTGTAGGAAGTTCTTCGAATCCCGTATCAGGGATGACAATAGCTACGCTTATTGTTACAGCTATTGTTTTTAAGGCAACTGGAAATGATGGACATGCAGGTATGATTGCAACATTATCAGTAGGTGCTGTTATTTGTATCATTGCAGCCATGTCAGGAGATACATCCCAGGATTTAAAAACTGGTTACTTAGTTGGAGCAACACCAAAGCTTCAACAATATGGAGAACTTATTGGTGCATTAGCTGCAGCATTTGCTATAGGTGGTGTTTTGATATTATTAAATAATGCATGGGGATTTGGTTCGCCTGAATTGCCTGCACCTCAAGCAACACTTATGAGGTTAGTTATAGAAGGCGTTATGGGTGGAAACTTACCTTGGAATCTTGTACTCGCTGGAGTAGGTATTGGAGTTGCACTTGAATTATTAGGATTACCAGTGCTACCAGTAGCTATTGGTCTATATCTTCCAATCCATTTAAGCACACCTATCATGGTGGGTGGACTCATTAGAGGAATACTAAACAAGAAGCAAGAGAAGTTAGAAGCGTTAAGTAAAGGAATTGAGAACATTAAAGATAAGATTGATTGTGGAATTCTTTATTCCTCTGGATTAATTGCCGGTGAAGGGTTAGTAGGTATACTACTTGCAGTATTTGCAGTATTTGAAGTGAAACTTGATTGGGGTATTGATTTAGGACAAATAGGAGCATTATTCTTCTTTGGTCTTCTAGTATTATCTCTCTTGAAGTATTCTATACTTAAGAAAGATAAAGTTAAGAAAGATAAAGTTTAAGAAAAAATAATTATTTAAAAGAAATACTATAAAGAGGATATAATAAATATCCTCTTTAAAATTTATGAAATACGAGGTGTAATCATGGCCAAAAAAATAAATAAAAATACGAATTTTTTGGAACTGGTGCCTTTTAAGAATAGGGACCAGAAATGGGAAGTAAAAGATGATGGCTTGGTTAGGATTATTGTTATGAGGGATGGGTTATTAGAAAGAGCTGTGAGGATGTTTTTTAAAACACCAAAAGAAATGAAAATTGATTTAGATGCCCAGGGCAGTTGCGTATGGAAAGGTATAGACAACCATAGAAATATTGAAGAAATCGGGAAGCTGTTAATTCAAGAGTTTGGTGATAAGGCAGAACCTCTTTATCAGAGACTGGGAACTTATATTAATCTTTTGAGAAACAATAAATTTATAGAGCTTGAAGAAGCGAGCAATTGATATGATAAGTTTTATATTAAAAGTAGGATTACTTGCGATAACCGTTACGTTTTTGCTAGCATGGGGATATGTGAAACAGCAAAGAAAGGCTGAGGAATTATATCGAACGTTATGGATCAAGTGTGAAGGCAAGATATTAAAAAAAATGAAAAGAGAGGGACCTATTACTGTAAAACAAATAGAAGAAATCATCACTGGAACCAAAGGTACGGTAATGTGGAGTAAAAATAAATTACAGGTTAAGGATTCAAAGATAGCTACGAAGACAATACTAGAAAATATGATAAACAGTGGTGTAATTACTGAAGCTATAGAAAAGGGCCCTAAAAAATATTGCCTAAAATAAAAGAATATTGCCTAAAAAACCGTGCTGAGATACTTAGAACTTTATAGTATTCTAGTATGGTTTTTATTTTTGTTTATAACATATTATTCTAAAAAAACATATTAAAGTAAAATACTTGATTTATTTAAGCTAATAAACTAAAATTAAATGAGTTATTAAAAAAAATACTGTGAATAATAGTTAAGTAATGTTCATAACAATTAAGAAAAATAAAATAATTAATTATTGTTTCAATACAAAAGGACTAACAAGGAGGAATAACAATGGAAAAAATTTTATCTTTAGATTTAAGCAAGACAATTCCTTATTTAGGGGAGCATGAAATTTCATATTTTCAGCCAATAGTGTCTACTGCACATAAAATGCTTACAGATAGAACAGGTCCGGGAAATGAATATTTAGGTTGGATAGACCTGCCTGTAAATTATGACAAAGCTGAATTTGCAAGAATTAAAGAGGCGGCAGAAAAGATAAAAAGTAATTCTGAAGTTTTAATTGTAATTGGAATAGGTGGATCATATTTAGGAGCTAGAGCGGCTATAGAAACATTATGCCATAGCTTTCACAACAGTCTAACAAATGATAAAAGAAAATCTCCAGCAGTTTTCTTTGCTGGAAATAATATAAGTTCTACATATATGGCAGATTTAATTGATGTTATAGAAGGTAAAGATTTTTCGGTTAACGTAATATCAAAATCAGGCACTACTACAGAACCAGCTATTGCTTTTAGAATATTCAAAGGATTATTAGAAAAAAAATACGGAGTAGAAGGAGCAAAAACAAGAATTTTTGCAACTACGGATAAAGCTCGCGGAGCTCTTAAAAAATCAGCAGATGCAGCAGGATATGAAACTTTTGTGATTCCAGACGATATAGGAGGTAGATTCTCAGTACTAACAGCAGTGGGACTTCTTCCAATAGCAGTAGCAGGTATTAATATTGATGAGATGATGAAGGGCGCAGCGGATGCAAGAAAAGCTTATAATGAACCAGATATAAATAAAAATGATTGTTACAAATATGCAGCAGCTAGAAATGCACTATATAGAAAAGGCAAGGTTACTGAGATTTTAGTAAACTATGAGCCCGCACTTCAATATTTTGGTGAGTGGTGGAAACAACTTTGTGGTGAAAGTGAAGGAAAAGACCAAAAGGGAATATTCCCAGCATCAGTTAATTTTTCAACAGACTTGCACTCTATGGGACAATATATTCAAGAGGGTGTAAGGAACATATTTGAAACAGTTATAAATGTTGAAAAGCCAAGAAGAGAAGTTGTAGTAAATGAGGAAAGTGGAGATCTAGATGGGTTAAACTTTTTAGCCGGTAAAACTATGGATTTTGTTAATAAAAAAGCTTTTCAAGGAACAGTACTTGCTCATAATGATGGGGATGTACCTAATATTATTTTAAATGTACCAACATTAAGCGCGTATAATTTTGGATATATGGTTTATTTCTTTGAAAAGGCTTTAGCAATAAGTGGATATTTGTCAGGTGTAAATCCTTTTGATCAACCAGGAGTTGAAGCATACAAGAAAAATATGTTTGCACTTCTTGGAAAATCAGGATATGAAGAAATCAAAGCAGAACTTGAAAAAAGACTTTAGAGAAATGAGAAAAACTATATGAGAATTATTGTAGATGCAGATGGATGTCCTGGAAAAAATTTAATAGAAAAAGCTGCTAAGGAAAACTCTATAGAGCTAATTATGTATTGTGACATTAATCATGTCTTAAGCAGCGATTATGCCACAATAAGGTATGCGGATAGTGGTTTTCAAAGTGTTGATATGAAAGTAGCTAATGAGGCTAAACCTAAAGACATAGTAATTACTCAAGATTTTGGGGTTGCTGCTATGGTTTTAGCTAAAGGTGCCTATGCTATTGGGCCTAAAGGACACATATATGATGATGATAATATTGATAAACTATTATTTGAAAGACATATGTCT
>JBLHPD010000187.1:0-9568 GCA_047624165.1 Clostridium sp.
TATTGAAATAGTAGTTATTTCATCTTTAAGTTCCTCATCTGATAATGTATCTATATAAGTTGCCTCTACTGCCCTATTAGGACCTTCAAGTAAACCTAATTCTTCACCTATAGCAATAGCTGTATTAATATTGTCCCCTGTAAGCATTTTTGTAGCAACCCCTGCTTTTCCAGCAGTTTCAATAGCTTCTTTAACATCAAGTCTTAGAGGATCTCTTATTCCTACGAATCCTGTAAACACTAAATCCTCTTCTAAAGTACCTTTCTCAGTTGCTATAGCTACCTCTCCAATTATATTTCCATATGCAAATCCAAGTACTCGCATAGATTTTCTCTGAAGTATTTCAATTTCACCTAATATCTCATCTCGTCTTGCTGCATTTAACTCTACTTCAACACAATTAACATGTTCATATTTGCATAAATCTAGAATGATTTCTGGCGCTCCCTTTGTTAATACTGTAGCGCCTTCTTCTTCTTCTATAACGGTACTCATTCTTTTACTCTTTGAACTAAATGGAATCTGATGAGCTATTTTTGCATTTTGTCTTTCTTCGACATAATCACAAGCATCATTGTATAAAAGAAGAGCACATTCTGTTGCACTACCTAAATATTTAACTTCTGAATCATCCTTTTCAATGTCTGCTGTGGAATTTACAAGACAGTTATCTATAAAGTAGTTATTAGACTCGCTTAATTCATCTCTTCGTCTGAATTTACCATTTAAATAAACTTTTTCTACAGTCATTCTGTTTTGAGTAAGTGTACCTGTTTTATCTGAGCATATTACACTTACAGAACCTATTGTTTCGCAAGCTTCCTTTTTAGTAACAAGCGCATTTATTTTTGCCATTTTCTGCATAGTTATTGCAAGTGTCATATTTATCATTGTTGGAAGTCCTTCTGGAACAGCAGCAACAATTAGTGCAACACATACAACAAAAGCAGTTTTTATTGGTCCAACAGACTCTAAGAATGCAACTACACTGGTAGTGTCTGGTGATATAGTTTTTGCCACAACCATTTTTATAATCATAACTATAAATAATATAGCAGCTATAGCACTTGAAAATTTTGAAATATTTCCACCTAAATCTCCTAGCTTTGCCTGAAGCGGTGTTTGTAAATCACTCTCAACAAGATTTCTAGCTATCTCGCCCATTTCAGAGTTATCTCCTGTGGAAGTAACTACAAAGCTAGCTCTACCATAAGCAACAAGTGTTCCACCGAAAACCATATTCAGTTGTTTTGCAGGAATTGGATCTTGTATAAGATTTTTATCTTTAGCTTTTATACTTTCCATCTCTATTATTGTTTCTGCTTCTTTGCTTACATCTTCTGATTCTCCGGTAAGCATATCTTCTCTAACCATTAAATCTATAGTATTTATAAGTCTTCCATCTGCTGGTACCATATCCCCAGTCTCAATTGAAACCACATCACCAGGCACCAAATCTATTTTGCTAACTTGAACAATTTTTCCATTACGTAATGCTTTTACCTCTATATTTTCCGTCATTTTTGAAAGCGAATCTGCAGCCTTTTGTGATTTACCTTCTGTAAATATTCCTATACTAATTCCTATTGCTACAGCACATACTATACCAATAGCATCTGCAAACTCCCCTACTAATGCACTAATTACAGCTGCTGCTAAAAGTATCATCATCATAGGCTCCATTATTGCTTCCTTAATACTATCCCATATAGATCCTTTTTCTTGTTTAGTGAATTCGTTAGCTCCATATTTTTCTAGTCTTTCTTTAACCTCTGAACTCGACAATCCTTTACTTCTATCCACTTTAAGCTCGTCTAAAACTTTTGAGCTCTGTTCATTAAAATATTTCATGTTATCCACCTTTCTGTGGTTTGTATAGTTTCAATTCACATTAAAATGTAGAAAATGATAAACCTCTCATTTCCTACATCATCATTCTATAATTCATTTAATTTTTTTACGCCTACTGGTATCTTTTCACCATTTCACCTAAGCCAGATGAAGTATCTGCTTCTCCTATGGCTGTAAATTTCCATTCACCATTATTACGATAAATCTCAGCAACAAACAAACCCGTTTTACCAGAATATTCTTCTGTTAAGTTAAATCGAAGCAGTTCTTTACTATCTGCAATATTTACTAAACGTATATAAGCATTTTGTATCATACCGAAATGTTGTTTACGCTTACCTGCAGCATAGATATTAACAACAAAAACTAACTTAGCTATATTTTGTGGTACAGCTGACAGATCAACCATGATTTGTTCATCATCACCATCACCATCGCCGGTAAGATTATCTCCCATATGCTGAATACTACCACATTTGCTCTTTAAATTGCCGAAATAAACCATGTTTTCTTTTCCTCTTAGCTTATCATTTTCATCAAGCATTATCACAGAAGCATCGCAATCTATATCTGCTTGCTTGCCTCCAAATAATCCTCCAAGTAATCCCTTAGCTGATTGTTGTACTGGATCCCATCCGAGTCCAACCATTGTCTTTTTAAGGCCTGGATTATCTTTTGTTAAATTTATTCTTTGACCCTTTTGTAAATTTATACCCATTTTTTCCATCTCCTTTAAATAACTAGTGTACCTACTCTGGCTAATTAATTTAGATATTATATCGCTTTCTATGCATCAAGACCATAATTTTTACAAAGGGCTGCTAGTCCGCCTTGAAAACCGCTTCCTGTCGCACTAAATTTCCATTCTCCATTATTCCTATATATTTCACAAAACACCAATGCAGTTTCTACTGAAAAATCCTCTGACAAGTCATATCTTAAGATTTCTTCATTAGTTTCTTCATTTACTACTCTAACAAAAGCATTAGAAATCTGACCAAAATTTTGTGCGCGAGCTATAGCATCATGTATAGTTACTGTAATTGCAATTTTATCAATGTCTGCTGGTACTTTAGAAAATTCAACGATTAATTGTTCATCATCTCCGTCTCCATCTCCAGTTCTATTGTCACCAGTATGTATAACACCGCCTGATGAATGCTCTAAATTATTATAAAATATGAAGTCTAAATCATTATTGGTTTTTCCATTTGAACCTACTAAAAAAGCTGAAGCATCTAAATCAAACTCGGCTCCACCTGAATATTTATTTGTATCCCACCCGAGACCTATAATTGCTTTCTTTAAACTTGGGTTTGACTTGGTTAAATCGATTTTTTGACCTTTACTTAAATTAATTGGCATGATTATTCCTCCTCGCTTACTATTCATTCGCAGTACGTACCTTGATAGAAATTATTAACCTACACTAATTCCAAAATTACTACAAAGTGAACTTAGTCCACCCTCAAAACCACTTCCTACTGCACTAAACTTCCATTCTCCATTGTTACGATATAGCTCAGCTACTACTACTGCAGTCTCAATGCTATAATCCTCACTTAAATCATATCTTATTAATTCATTATTATTATTTTCATCTAATATTCTTATAAAAGCGTTTGAGACCTGTCCGAAATTTTGGCTTCGCTGCGCAGCCTCGTGAATAGTTACAGTAAAGTTGATTTTTTCAACAGATGCTGGAACTTTACTTAATTCAATTCTAATTTGTTCATCATCACCATCACCCTCACCAGTTAAGTTATCTCCTAAATGTGTTACAGAACCTGCTGCATCCTTTGGATTATTGTAAAAAATAAAATCATTATCAGATGATACTTTCCCATTCGCTCCAACCAAGAAAGCTGCTGCATCTAGATCAAATGCTGCTCCACCATCATATTTATTAGTATCCCATCCAAGTCCAACAATAACATTAACAAGACCCGGATTAGTTTTAGTTAAATCTACCTTCTGACCTTTTTTTAAACTAATTGCCACAATACATTCCTCCTCGAATACCACTAAAGTGGTTATATTAAACTTTTATAGTATACTTACTTATTATTGATAATTTCCAAAATTTCAGACAATAATCATTATATCTATGCACTTATGAAAAAAACTTTATTTTAGTTTAAATTACGTAATATAATTTAACTCCAATAAAGTAACATTCATTATTAATAGTATAACATTATTACCTACTAAATACTAGGTTTTAAGTTAAATATCATTTACTTTTTTGTAAATTTATAGTGAACAAACACCTATTGTGTATATTTTTATTTACATATATTGTATGTAAATAAGTAATTAATAGTTTACACTATAAATATCTCTATTTTTTTATTAAGTTTTCATGTTGATTAAAATATTAATTACTATATAATATATATTATATAGTATACCAATAATATAGGATGGATGTGTTACAGTGAATTTATTATCTATTAAAAGCCTTTCAAAAGAAGGTCACAAACCCAAATTTATGGCACTAGATTTTATAAAATATATCGGACCTGGACTACTTGTAACTGTAGGTTTTATAGACCCAGGAAACTGGGCATCCAATGTTGCTGCTGGCGCAGATTACGGATATACTCTACTTTGGATGGTAACACTCTCAACTATTATGCTAATTGTCCTCCAACATAACGCAGCACATCTTGGAATTGTTACAGGTAATTGCATATCAGAAGCATCTACTGCCACATTAACCCCACGACTAAACAAAATTGTACTTGGCTCTGCTGTTATAGCTGCTGTATCTACTGCCCTTGCAGAACTTCTTGGTGGCGCTATTGCTTTAAATATGCTCTTTGGTATTCCTATAAAACTCGGAACAGTATTAGTTTTAGGTTTGATTTTATGGATGCTATACACGAATTCTTATAAAAAACTTGAAAAATGGATTATTGGCTTTGTTTCTCTAATAGGAATATCTTTCATATTCGAATTAAGTCTTGTGCATATCGAGTGGGGAAAAGCTATGATAAGTTGGGTTAAGCCTTCTTTTCCTAAGGGATCTATTCCAATAATAATGAGCGTGCTAGGTGCTGTTGTAATGCCACATAATTTATTTCTACATTCGGAAGTAATACAAAGTCGCCAATGGAATTTAAAGGATGAAACTGTAATAAAAAAACAACTCAAATATGAATTTATGGATACATTTTTTTCAATGATAGTAGGCTGGGCTATTAATAGTGCTATGATACTTATTGCAGCAGCTACTTTCTATGCGCAGAAGATTGGAGTTACGCAGCTTGATCAAGCTCAGCAAATGCTGACTCCTCTACTTGGAAGTACAGCATCAGTGGTTTTCGCTTTAGCGCTACTCTTTGCAGGAATTGCATCATCTGTTACAGCTGGTATGGCTGGTGGTAGTATTTTTGCAGGAATATTCGGTGAACCTTATGATATTAATGATATTCATACCAAACTTGGAGTAGGAATTACTTTAGTTGGTGCCGCAATCGTTATATTTTTTATAACAGACCCCTTTAAAGGTCTCATCTACTCACAAATGCTATTAAGTATACAACTTCCTATAACCATATTTCTCCAAATATATTTGACTTCTTCTAAAAAAGTTATGGGAAAGTATGCCAACACTAAATTTAATAAAATCACTCTTTGGATTATTGGACTTATAGTAGCAGGACTTAACATAATGCTATTATTAAGCTTCATATTATAGCTTAATAATATGTAGAGAGTAAGCTATATATATTATTAAGTCATATTCTATAAAGAAAGGAATTGGGCGCAATATCTAGCCCAATTCCTTTTTAATTTCAATTTAAATATATATGCAATTTTAATTTTTAAGGAATAAAATTACCTCCTTACTAATATACATAGTTAAAGTCAATATAAAACTTTGAGCATTCTCAAAAAGTAGACAACCATACTAACTATTTACTTTTTCAAGATGCCCTAGATAAGGAGGTATTTAGAATGCAAAAAAAAGAGATTATAGCAATGATCCTGGCAGGTGGACAAGGTAGTAGGCTTAAGATGCTTACTAAAAATACAGCAAAACCAGCAATACCTTTTGGGGGTAAATATAAAATTATTGATTTCACTCTAAGTAATTGTTCGAATTCAGGAATAGATACAGTGGGGGTATTAACACAATACCAACCACTTGCATTAAATTCTCATATAGGTATAGGTATTCCTTGGGATTTAGATAGGAATACCGGTGGTGTTACTCTACTTCCTCCTTATATGCAGGAATCAGGCGGAACTGGTATAAAGGTACTGCTAATGCAATCTATCAAAATACTAACTTTATAGACTCCTATGACCCAGAGTATGTACTTATTCTCTCTGGAGATCATATCTATAAAATGGATTATTCCAAAATGCTCGATTATCATAAAGAAAAATGTGCCGATGCTACTATAGCTGTATTTGAAGTTCCACATGACGAAGCTAGTAGATTTGGAATAATGAATACTACTACAGATAATAAAATATATGAATTTGAAGAAAAACCACAGGATCCTAAAAGTAATATGGCTTCTATGGGTGTATATATTTTTAATTGGAAGTTTCTTAAAAATTTTCTAAAAGACGATGAAAACAATAAACACTCTAGCAACGATTTCGGGAAAAATATCATACCTGCTATGCTTAAAAGTGAGAAAAATATATATGCATATCCTTTTAAAGGCTATTGGAAAGATGTAGGTACTATTAAAAGCCTTTGGGAAGCTAATATGGATTTAATAGATGACAATAATGAACTAAATATTCATGATGAATCTTGGAGAATATACTCCATAAGCCCTAGCAGCCCAGCTCAATATATAGGTCCTAATGCAAAAGTTACTAATTCTTTAGTAGTGCAAGGATGTATTGTCCTCGGGGAGGTTTACAATTCAGTTCTGTTTCAAGGAGTTACAGTTGGTAAGAATTCTAAAATATCCAATTCTGTGATAATGCCTAATACCAAAATATCAGATAATGTTATTATTAATAAAGCTATAATCGGTAATAATGTTATTATAAGAGGTCATTCTCTTATAGGTATTTCTGATGATATAACCCTTATCTCAGAAGGCACTGAGATTAAATCTAATTCAGTTATAAGATGAGGTGATTAAATGCTTAATAATTATATGGGTATATTAAATTTAAATGAAGATGAAACAAATATAATAAGTCTTACCAAGAATAGACCACTCGCTTCTATTCCTATAGCTTCTAGGTATAGAATTATAGATTTTGCATTATCTAATATGGTTAATTCAGGTCTTAGAAATATTGGCCTTTTTACTCAAAGTAAATCTCGTTCTTTAGTTGATCATGTAGGGGCGGGCAAACCTTGGGATTTAGACAGAAGACTTAATGGGCTGTTTGTTTTTAATTTTGGAATTGCAACCACGTCTTTGAATGATGTAGAAATGTTGTGGAACAATATGGAGTATATATATAGAAGTAAAGAAGATAACGTAATCCTTTCTCCTTCTTATATGGTAGGAAACATTGATTACATGGCCGCTGTGAAATATCATGAAGAAAAACACCAAGATATAACCGTTATATACAAAAATATTAATACTGGAACTAAAAATTTTTTAAACTGCGACGTATTGAATATAGATGAAAACAATAACGTACTAAGTGTAGGTAAAAATATCGGTGCCTACAGTACTTTAAACATTTCTATGGAAATGTTCATTATGAAAAAAGATCTTTTGATATCGCTTATTAGTAAATGTATTCAAAATGGCTCTTACTGTACGATTAAGGATTCTATAAATAAAAGCCTTAAAGATTTAAAGGTTATAGCTTATGAATTTAAAGGCTACCTTCAATGTGTTAATTCAATAAGAGCTTATTATAAAACTAATATGGACATGCTAAACCTAAAAACTACTAAAGAATTATTTTTTAAAAACGGGCCTATTTTTACAAAAAGTATAGATAAACCACCTACTAAATATGATCATGGAAGCAAAGTAAAAAGTTCAATAATTGCAGATGGCTGTATTATAGAAGGACTTGTTGAAAATAGTATTGTATCAAGAGGAGTTATGATTCATAAAGGGGCCGAGATTAGAAACAGTATTGTCCTTCAAAACTGTGAAATCAAAGAAAATTGTAAGCTCTTTAATGTTATAATAGATAAAAACGTAATTGTAGATAAAGGTAAAAAGCTTAGTGGTGATAAAGACTTTCCACTTGTAATTGAAAAAAGGGTTTTATTTTAAAATGGTATAAATATAGCAGCAGTAACTTTATAAGTTACTGCTGCTATATTTATATAATCTCTTTAAATAAATTTATTTTTCATCGAATTTTTCTATTGAAATTTTATTTTTCTTAAGCATATATTCAAATTTTAAATCTTCTTCTTTCCCTATATTAGGTAAGCTTTCCACATAAACACTCGTGCTCGGGAATGCAATTGAAACTCCTTCTTGCTGCATTATATCCATTATAGTGAAATTAATACTTTCCTTTATTCTCAAGTACTCAGCTAATTCTGTTGTATTAACAAAGAAATAGATAAAAATATCCAAACTACTGTCATTGAATTTATCAAATCTAACATAGCTACCTTCCTTATTAACCTCAGGGTAATTCTCTATCATATTTCTAATGTTCGTAACACAACTCTCTAATTTTTCCCTAGAAGTTCCATAAACTACTCCTAAATTAAAATAAATCCTTCGTTTTCCTCTCCTACTAAAATTAGTAACAGGTTCACTAGTTAATTTTGAATTTGGAACTATTATTAATGCTTGATCAAATGTCCTTATTTTAGTAATTCTAAACGTAATCTCCTCTATTGTACCTTCTATAGTATCGATACTAACCCAATCTCCAAAAGAGAAAGGTTTATCTAATATTATAAAAATACCAGCAATAATATTAGCTGCAGCATCTTTTGCTGCTAGTGCAAATGCCAACCCCCCTAGTCCAAGCCCAGTAACAAACCCTTGAACGTTATATCCCCATGTTTCCGCAACTATAGTAATAACGAATGCTACTAGAATTAGCCTTAATGTTTTTGACATAAATGGTAATAATATTTTATCTACTTTTATATCATATGCCTTACGCATCTTCTCAAACAACAGAGAAGATTCTTCAGTAAGATTATATAATCCCCAAAAAATTAAAATTATTACAGCAGACCTAAATACCCTGTCCATGAATATAATATCAATTTGAATATCTGCAATAATTAAAATTTTAAAAGCAAAATAAAATCCTAGTACTTCAAAAAAATTAGTTACAGGTTTTTGAAAAGCGGCTACTATTTTGGTATCTACATTAAACTTTGTTTTATTAGCAATCCTTAATATAATTTTTAATACATATTTCGTAAATATTTTTTTTAATAATACGAATAATAGGAAAACTCCAATAGCTAATCCTACAAATTTAATTTTGTACAAAGTTATATCTTTAAAAATATATTGTGTTTTGTCCTTCGCAAAAAAATCAACTACGGATTGAAACAAAAGATCACGCCCCTTTTTCCTTTTATGCATATAATCATTTTAAACTAATAATGTTATTTTCTCAATATGTTATGAAACAAATTTTACAATTAAAATAAAAAAAGCACTTCATAAAGAAGTGCTTTTTTGGTGGCTTACCGGGGAATCGAACCCCGGACACCATGATTAAAAGTCATGTGCTCTACCAACTGAGCTAGTAAACCATATTTACCTGGCGACGACCTACTCTC
>JBLHPD010000188.1:0-9502 GCA_047624165.1 Clostridium sp.
CATAAGTTTACTCACCTTCAAAAAGTATTTTATGAATATATTCGACATAAATATTAAAATTCCTTTTTGTAAATAAATGTAAAATAGTTTCTTTTTAGTAAATAATTAATTTTGAAATTCATTCAGCGGAATATAAGTTAAGTAATAATAAAATAATTATTACTATAATGTTTTAATAAAATAAAAACATCCAATATGCATTATAAAATTGGGTGTTTTTATTATGAATTAAATTATTTTACATATAATATCAATCAAGAAAAGGAGTATAAATATGGGAAAAGTTAAAAAGAATGTGTTTTTTGTATCCTCAATAGTTTTTATTTTGTTTGATTTAATTTTATAGTTTACTGAATTGGGAAGAATTACGACATTTGCAATAACTTGTGTTATAGATATAATAATAATTTTTAGCGCATTAAATTCTATAAAAGTTAAAAGGATTACTTTAGTTGAAACAAAAAAAATCGATAATGTTAATGATGAATTATTTGCGTTGTTAGAGAACATGGATTTTGATATTAAGCGTTTAACCTGGCATTCAGAAGAAAGCGTAACTGTATTTAACCAAATAGTGAAACAATCGAGTAAAGTGGTAGAACTTAGTGAAGAAAATGTAGCAAGTACAGAACAGTTTAGGATACTTGCAAAAACACAAGACATACCAAAGGATGCCATTGCAACAAGTAAAAAATTATCAAAAGAATTCTGTGAGAATTTGAAGAAATCGTTTATTGAAAGTAATGATGAAAAGTATAATGTCATTAGAGATGTTTTAAAAAAATAGACTTATCGAATAGTTGCACCAATATGTGGAGCTGTAGTTGCAGCAGTATTTTTCAAAGCGATTTTTAATAAAGACGTATTAGGATACCATAAAACAAAAGGAATAAGTTGTATTTAATACAGCTTATTCCTTTTGTTGTTAATTTATAGCCAGTTTAGATAACCGTTTTAAAGTTAGAATTCTAATAATTATATAGAATATAGCTATTGGGAATTCATATAGTTAATCATACTTCAATAGAAATAATCTATTGGATGCAAAGGATCAATGATGTTAGAATAATATTGGAATATAATGTAGAAATTAGTAATGATAATAATGCAAAAATAAGTAGATTTATCAAAGGGGTGTTACGTATTAAAATATTTAAACGAAATCAAGGCAAAATTGTATTCATATTAATTATATCAATTTTGTATTTCTTTGTACCCCCAATAAAAATCAATGTAAATCAAGCTGTATTTATATTGAAAAATGTAGATGTGGGAATGGCAAGAGGTTATATTCTTGGGTTTGGTGTATGGGCTCCAATTGTATCGTTTTTATTAATGATATTACAATCTGTAATTGCACCAATTCCAGCATTTATTGTAACTTTTGCTAATGCTGGTATTTTCGGCTGGATTAATGGAGCATTATTATCATGGACAAGTGCTATGGCAGGAGCTGCAATATGTTTTTTCATTGCTAGATTATTGGGTAGAGATGCAGTGGCAAAGCTTACATCAATAACAGTTATAGAAAAAGTTGATGGATTTTTTAAATCCTATGGTAAATATGCAATTTTAATTTCAAGATTATTGCCATTTATATCATTTGATATAGTTAGCTATGGTGCTGGATTGACGTCTATGAATTTCTGGCCGTTTTTTATAGCCACAGGTATAGGACAACTACCTGCTACAATCATATATTCGTATATAGGTGGTATGTTAACGGGGACAGTGAAAACATTTGCAATTGGTCTCCTTTTACTATTCGCAGTAACTACATTAATCGCTTTATTGAATAAGGTATGGAATGATAAAAAAATTAAAGGAGGCGAAAAATATTGATTAAGGGCAACTTTAAAAAAGTGTATGTAATATTAATGTTATTAATATTAGTAACAGTTGTATCTGCTTGTTCTAATAATAAGGGGAAAAGTAATGCAAGCAATCAAAATGAAGAATTTGATATTACTGCATACAAGAATAATGATTTTTTAATTACATCTCAAGAAGTGAATAAATTAATGGGAAGTGAAAATTTAGTATTATTAGATTGTAATAAGCCTGATATTTATGAAAAAGGGCATATAAAAGGTGCATTAGGAATTGGTATTCAAGGTTTTTCAAGTGTGGATGGAAAAATAGGTGATGCTAATTGGGGAACAATACTCAAACCAGAAGAGTTAAAAGCAAAGTTAGAATCTCTAGGTATTGATAATGAAAAAACTATAGTATTCTACTCGGATGTATTTAACGGCCCAGGTGCAGATGGCAGAGCTGTTTGGCAGTTAAAAATGGCAGGTTTTAATAATGTTAAAATGTTAGTGGGTGGCCTTACATATTGGAAAGAGCTTGGGAATGATGTAACTGATGAAGCTTCTTTGAAACCAACGCCTACTACAGGAGTAGTAATAAAAGATTATGATAAGAGCTATGCAGCAACAAAAGACTATGTTTATAGTAACCTAGGTAAACAAGTTATTATCGACGTAAGATCAGAAGGTGAGTTTAAAGGGTCCCAAAAGGCTGGAGAGCCTAGGGGTGGACATATCGAAGGAGCTATAAATTTGGTATGGACAGATCTTCTAAATAAGAATGGGACTCCAAAGTCTCCTAAAGAGATAAATGATTTGATGGCTTCAGTTGGCGTTAAGCCCCAAGATGATTTTGTCGTTTACTGAACTATGGGTATAAGGTCTGGATATGCATCCATGATCATCAGAGCCGGTGGCTTTGAAAAAGTTAAAAATTATGAAGGTTCATTATATGAATGGAGCGGAGACGCAAGTATGCCAATGGAAAAATAATTGATAAAAAAAATAAACACTAATATAAAGTACCACAAGTAAAGGGTAACAATTTAAATCATTGTTGCTCTTTTTTGTTATAGAAATACAGTAGAACATACTTATAAATTGTGGTATGTAGATGCAGAGAGCACATAAGTTTTTAAAAATGGTGCATTATGGTATAATATTCCTAATGATTAAGTCTCGTCGCTATTTTAAAGCAATAGTTGATTGATTTTTAGGAGGATACAAAATGTCAGTTTTAAACGCAAGTAATGTAGTGAAAATTTATAAAGGCATGGGTAAGTCAAATTCTACAAAGGCCCTTAATGGCATTAGTCTTGTCATTGACAATGGGGAATTTGTTGCCATTATGGGACCTTCTGGGAGTGGGAAAACCACGCTTTTAAATATCCTAAGTGGGATAGACAAATTTACTTCGGGTGAGATTGAAATCTCAGGGCAAAGCATAAATGTAATGACAAAAAATGAATTAGCACTTTTTAGGCGTCAGCATTTAGGATTTGTTTTTCAAGAGTTTAATCTATTAGATAGTCTTACGCTAAAAGAGAATGTAATGCTCGCAATGATCCTTGATAATAAAAGTCCTGAAGACATTCAAAGCAAGACAAATGAAGTTATGGTAATGTTTAATATAGAAGACATTATGGACAAGTATCCCTATACTGTTTCAGGGGGGCAACAACAAAGAGTAGCTATAAGCAGAGCTATAATAAATAATCCAGATATGATATTTGCTGATGAGCCCACAGGAAACCTAGATTCTAAGTCTTCAAAGAATGTGATGAATTGCTTCGAGAAACTAAATACCATAAATAAAAATACCATATTAATTGTAACACATGATTCTTTTGCTGCTAGCTATTGTAACCGTGTAATTTTCATAAAGGATGGTCTTGTTAATATGGAAATTAGGAAAGAAGGTACGAGAAAGGATTTTTTCGATAGCATTTTAGGTTGCCTTGCAGTAATTGGAGGTGATAAAGATGACCTTTAACCAGATAGCTTTGAAGATTTTTAAAGCTAATTTCCGAAGGTATTTGCTATTTTTTTATGCAATAGCTTTTCGATAATGGTTTTCTTTACTTACTCCACAATTTATACAAATAAAGAATTCATGAATCCTTCGAATATTAATTATGCTATTACTGGCAATATGGTTGCACCTGGTGTAATGGTCATTCTTTTTTCAATGTTTTTTATATTTTATGCTCAGGGTTCTTTTATTAAATTTAGAAAAAAGGAATTTGGACTTTTTATGGTCTTAGGTATGACAAGTAAGAATATACAGAGAATTATGCTGATAGAGAATGGCTTAATAGCAATTTTTTCCTTACTTACAGGACTTGTGGCAGGAACAATATTTTCAAAGCTATTTTATTTAGCAATTATTAAAATAGTTGATGTTAATGGAATACCTTTTTCTATATCAATTCAAAGTTATCTATACACCATAGTCTTTTTCATAGCTCTTTATTCTCTTGTAATAATAAAGGGAGTAATAGAGTCCTTTAGATATGAAATTGTAAGCCTTTTAAAAGCCACTGGAAAAGAAGATAACAACTTTCTAAATAGTCCAATCTGGAGCGTGCTTGGAATTATATTCATAGGAATAGCCTGTTTTAATACGATAATTAATAGAAGCGCAGAAAATTCATCAGTATTATTACTAAGCATGGGAGTATGTTTTTTAGGAGTTTATCTTTTTATTTCGAACATAGTTTTGCTTTACTCGAAGGTAACTAATTACTTTGGGTATAAAATTTATAAAAACCTTTTAGTCACAACTAATCTGAAACACACTTTGGGTCAGTCAAAGAAAATTCTTTTTATAATAACTTTATTTGTTACCATGACAATATTAATGAGCACTATTGGAGTAATAATTATATCCGATGCTAAAAGGACAGCTGCTGAATACAATCCTTATGATATAGCATATGCGGAAATATTCGGCAAAAACAAAATTACAGTTACCGCACTTAACGATATCCTAAAAAATTCTAAGACTAATTTAACTTCTTTGAAATCAATAGATTTTATAGAGAAACCTTACATAACAATTTTATCTGATAAAAATATAAATAAGAATTTGGGAACCAAGTTAAAAGTTGAAAAAGGATGCTTTATATCACTATTCCAAATAGTAAAAGATGATGGCTATGAACATGACACCACTGCAATGAGTAGTCTAGTCATACCAATAAATGGTGTTGATAAGACCTATAAGCCTAAAGGTAAAATTACGAAAGTGCTTTTTAACAACGTTCCAATACTCAGTAATGGACATTATGTTATTCTTAACAATAGTGACTACCAAAATATAAGAGTTATTTCTAATAAAGATGAAATTGGAAGCATTAAGCTTATGAAATTTAAGGATTGGTATAAAACAGAAGAGGTTTTTGATGATTTGCAAAGCAAACTTGCGACTTATAACAGAGAAAATACAATAAGTTTCTTCGATAATATAAATGACGATATTAAATGGTTTAAACCGACGTCAAAAATAAGAGATTATTTAGATAAGAAGCAATCAGGGTCATATGTGTTATTTTTATGTAGCTTTGTAGGAATACTTTTTTTCCTCTCATCAGCGGTAATACTACACTTTAAACTTTTAACAGAGTATGAAAATGAAAAGATAAAATATAAAAAATTATATAAAATAGGAATTACCGATAATGAGGTGTCTAAACTCATTTCGAGTGAATTAAAAGTATTATTTTTTCTACCTTATATATTATCAACTTTTGTAGCTACGTTTTATAGCTACACATTGCCGGTGAAACAAGGAGGAGAAATGGTTACTCTAACTTATTCTCTTATAATTAGTCTCATATATTTTGTCTTGCAGATTGTGTTTTACCTGATTTATAAAAATATATATGTAAAAAAATTAATACGGGATTTAGAAAAATAAAAGAAATTAAATTTACTTTGTATTTATATAGTTATTCAACTGAAAAGGCAGCGATGCCTTTTTTATATTATTATTGAAGACCTCGACCGCACTCTCGTGGCTTTAGCCATGAATTAGGTCGACTTGCATATGCTAATAATAAATAGCTATAAACCATTAATATTATGGGCTTGTATTAATACATATGTTAATCTGTATTTAGAGGTGAACGTAATGGCTCAAGTATATCATGGACGCGGCTATGTTTATTCAATACAATACAATATCATATTGTTTGGTGTGTTAAATATAGATATAAGATTTTAACTTATAGTATAGAAACTAGATTAAAAGAAATTTTATATAGAATAGCTGAAGATAATGGATTTACTATAGTATTAATGAATGGAGATTTAGATCATGTTCATTTATTAATAGAATGTACGTAAGCAACAATATATTCCAGATATAATGAAAGCATTAAAAGGAGTATCGGCTAGATTATTAATGAAGGAATATGGAATAATAATAAATAAGAAATTATGGGGCGGACATTTGTGGAGTCCTTCGTATTTTGTAGCAACAGTAAGTGAAAACACAGAAGAACAAATTAAAAATTATATCAATAGTCAAAAGGAAAAATAGAAAGGTAGGTGAATTTATCTATGGTAAAAGGATATAAATATCATATTTATCCTACAGTGGAACAAGAAACACAATTAGTTAAAACATTTGGTTGCGTTAGGTTTATTTATAATCAAATATTAGCTAAGAAAATAGAATTATATGAAACTTTTAAAATGAGTTTATCAAAAACGGACTGTAACAACTACTGTAATAGGGAATTAAAAAAAGAATACCTTTGGCTTAAAGATGTAGATAAATTCGCTTTAACTAATTCTATTTATAATTTGGATAGTGCTTATCAGAAATTTTTTAAAGAACATACTGGGTTTCCTAAATTTAAATCAAAACATGATCATAATTATTCTTACACCACTAACTTTACAAATAATAATATCAAGGTTTTATTCCATAATAATTTAGTTCAATTACCTAAACTAGGTAAAGTAAAAGCTAAATTACACAGAGAACTTAAAGGGAAAATATTATTTGCTACTGTTAGTAAAGTACCTAGTGGTAAGTATTTTGTTAGTTTTAATGTAGAGACTGAAAATTTTAAGTTACCTATAATTAATGAAATGATAGGATTTGACCTAGGGCTCAAAGAATTTCTTATAGATACAAACAACAAGCATATAGAAAGACCTAGATCATTATATAAATATGAGGATAAGTTAATTAAATTACAGAGACAGTTATGTAAAATGGTGCGGCATAGCAATAATTATAAGAAACAAACTAAGAGAATAGCTAAAATTCATGAGAAAATAGCAAATATCAGGAATGATTTTTCAAATAAGCTGTCTTCGCAAATTATTAACGATAACCAAGTAATAATTTCAGAAGACTTACAAGTTTCTAATATGATCAAAAATCATAATTTAGCAAAGAGTATTCAAGATGTATCATGGTCAGAGTTTACAAGAAAACTAGAATATAAGGCAAATTGGTATGGGAGAACATATCATAGAATTAGCCCATGGTTTGCCAGTTCTCAGATTTGCTCTGAGTGTGGAGCAGTAAATAAGAAGGTTAAACTATTGTCTATAAGAAAATGGACATGTGAAGAATGCAAATGCATTCATGATAGGGATGAAAATGCATCAAAAAATATTCTGAAACAAGGAATAAAAGAGTTAGGACTCGAAGTAGCTATTTAATAAATTATAGAAAATTATATAGAGGAAATGTAGGGTAGGAACTTATCCGAAGTATAACGCCCATGGAGTTAGTAGATTACGAGGACAATGATGTGGGAAACTCTATTAGTAATGATAGAAGCCCGTCACTTCAGTGATGGGAGGTTCACATAGTATAGTAAAATAATATTAAAAGAATCGAACTTTTTACTAGTTCTAAACATCTAACTAATATAACATCCAAATTAGATATTATAGTATTACTGCAGTTGAAAGAGAGGGTCGGTATGTTTGAAAGAATTTTCAATTTAGGCAAGATGGAAGAAGCAGAGTTCCTACAACTTTTAGATGGACGGTTAAACGTTTTATATAAAATAGCTTATAGTTATTTTAAGGATGAAAACAATGCAACAGATGCTGTTCAGGATGCTGTAGTTACAGCTTATAAAAACATATATAAGATAAAAGATAAAGAAAAATTTAACTCATGGATTACTACAATATTAGTGAATAGATGCAGAGAGATTTTACGAAGAAACAAAATAATAAATTTTCAGCCCTATGATGCTAAGGTCATAGATATAAGATTACTTAATGAAGGTAAATATGCAACTGATTATGAAAAAGTTGAAAACAAGATCTATTTAATTAATTTATTAAATAAAATAGATGAAAAATACAGGGATGTAATAAGACTCAAGTATTTTGGAGATTACACATTAGTGGAAATATCAACTATATTAGACATTCCACTTGGAACGGTAAAATCAAGATTAAACTTTGCAATTAAAAAGCTAAAGGAATTGAGTGAGGTGAATAATAATGCTCTGTGATGAAGTAAAGGATAGACTTTATGAATTTATTTATGATGAATTAGATAATGAAAAGACTAGTGAATTAAGTGAGCATATTAATAACTGCTCTAATTGCAGGAAGGAATATGATAAGTTAAAGTTACTACTCATAGATGATATGAAGGAGTTTGCGAATTTAGCTGGGGAAATTCAAATGCCACAGGAACTATCACTAAAGGTAGTGGACTCCATAAAAAACAGAGGAATTAGAAAGTTTTCAAGGTACGCAACAGCTGTCTGTATGATATTTGTACTTATATGGGGGATACCAGTAGCGGCGCAGTATATAGTCGGAAACTCTTTTCTTGATAAGTATAAGCAATTGGACCAAGATATTGCTTCAAAATATAGCAATTACAAAGGAGAGATGGTAGAAAAAAGTAGTGTTATGAAAGGTATTACCTTTACTGTAGATGCAATTATAAATAAAGTGGATAGCACAACAATATTATTTACAGTTAAAGTAGATAAAAATCAGGGGATAAACTATGCTATGCCTCCTATAGATATCAATACAATAACGTTGCAAGATCAACTAGGAATAAAATATCGACATATGAGCTCAGGAATGACATTACAAAGTGTAAATGAGGATGGCGAAATTAAAGCAATAATGGAGGTAGAACCCTTAAAGTTTTATGTAACGAGTTTAACTGTCAGAATAACTGCTATGGAAGTAGGGAATATGACAGTGACTACAAAAGATAGTGAATTACAGTATGATGTTAAAAAGAAAAGAAATGTTTATGGAACCTGGCAGGTCAAGTTTAGAGTTCATAAGTAAAATACCATTGTAGGGGAGTGTAGATTATGTCTTTAGTATTTTCAGTAGTATTAAAATTCATTATTTTATTAATAGTCTTAGCATTAATTATTATTTTAATATATAAATTTATTAAAGCTTTAGTAGTAGACATTAGGGAAAATAGAATTAAAATACTACTAATAAAAATAGCAACAGTAGTTATTATTATATTTAGCTTCAATTATATGGTAAATGCGAGGAATGGATGGAACATCTCATTTGAAGAGAAGCAGAATAAGAAATATGTGTTACTACTCAGCCATTGCAAATTAATAATTTCCTTATATTGGCAAAAAGGGTTTTGGTTATACAACGTCGAATATAAACATCAGATAGATTAAAAATATGATTTGACTGGTGGTGAATATTTT
>JBLHPD010000189.1:0-9272 GCA_047624165.1 Clostridium sp.
AGGATTGAGGTGATTTTGTGTACAAGGTTCTTATTGTTGATGATGAGGTATTAGTCAGGGTTGGGCTTAAGACAACTATAGATTGGGAAGATATTGGATTTACTGTTGTAGCTGAAGCATCTAATGGAGAGCAAGGCTATGAGCAATATAAAAAATTCTTACCTGATGTAATTATCACTGATATAAAAATGCCAAAAAAAGATGGCCTTTGGCTTGTTGAGAAGGTGCGAAAAGAAAATCCTCATATAAAAATATTAGTATTGACATGTTATGATGATTTTGCTTATGCAAGAAAAGCGCTAAAATTTGACGTTGATGATTATATTCTAAAATCAGAGGTAGAAGATGAAGAACTGATTTCAGTAATGCAGTCTGTTAAAAAGAAGATTGAAGATAATAGTGCCATAAGGCAATTTAAGGATAAAAATTTGATTAATAGAAATGATATTAAAAGATCAATATTCAATGATACAGTAAAATCAAATTTCATTTTAGATGATAAGTTACTTGAACGGTTTAATACTATTGAGTTTCCAACTGAGAATACAGAATTAGCATTTGTAGGAATCTCTATTAATGATTATAAAAAAGTTCACTCTGAGAAAAGCTCATTAAAACAAATAAATCAAGCAGTACTGAATATTATTTTTGATTTACTTACAGAAAGATCCATTGAATATATTTATGCTTATCAGTCAAAGAAAAACAGGTTTTGTCTGTCATCACAGCATTTAAGTGAAAACGAAGTCAAAAGAATATTTACATCTGCAAGTAATGCTGTAAAACAATACTTTGATATGTCTTTAAGCGTTGTTTATACTGAAGTTTTTGATAAATTAAATGAAGCTGGAACAATCTACAGTAGGTTTATTGATAAAGAACAAATTATGTTTTATAAAAACGAAAGTGCTTTCTTTATTGCAAATATAGATGATATAAGTTTTAGTGAAGCAAATGTTATCAGCCTCAGAAAGCAGCAGAACAGAAAATTTATTGAAGCAATAGGTCAAGAAAATTTAGTAAGAGCAAATTTATTGGTACGAGAGGTGGAAAGCATATTTGATCTAAATGAGTTTAATCCAAAAACTGTTAAAATATTTTATTGCAACTTGATAGGTGATATTTTCAATAGCTATGGTACTTCATTTGAAAATAGCCGTTCAGTTAGCAAATATGAATATTATTATGGCCAAATTGAAAATGCTGATTATCTGCAGAATATTGTTAAAATGCTTTTAGTGTTTACAGAGAAGGCTATAAATGAAATTCATAATATGCGATATAATAATCCGAAAACTATAATTAATCAGGCTATTAATTTTATCCATCATCATTATGAGGAGAAAATATCATTGGAGGATGTAGCGCAAAATCTAAACCTATCAAAGCACTATTTATGTAGTGCCTTTAAAAAGGTGACTGGCGAGAATATGTCCCTATTTATTAATAAATTAAGGATTGAAAAAGCTAAAAGTCTACTGCTTGAGTCCAATGGAAGCATTAAAGAAATTTTTGAAGAGGTTGGATACTCAAATCAACAATACTTTAGTAAGGTATTTAAAAAGATAACTGGGATTACAGTAATGGAGTATAAAGAAAACAAAGTGCATAAAAAGTAAAAATTATTCTAGATGAACCTCCGCTGTGTGAAGGAACCTTCACTGTGATGAAGGAACCTTCGCAAAGCGGAGGTTTTTTTATATTATTCTTATATTGCAGGATTATTATTACTAAAAACATAATCTAGAACAAAAGAAAATTAATTGAGTGTAAATGATTACAAAAAAAATCTAAATATAATTTATTCAGTAAAATTGTATTAAAGTAAAACAATCTAAGACATGTATTTTCTCATTTGTATGAATTATAATTATTTTAGAAGAGCAAATGAAACATTATGCATAGAAAATATATAAAAGGAGAGTAGATAATCTATGAATCCAGATATAAAATTAAGAGTTTCCAATATTGAAAAATACTTTCCCGGAGTTAAAGCTTTGGATAAAATTAACTTTGCAGTAAAAAAGGGAACTGTCCATGTAATATGCGGTGAAAATGGAGCTGGTAAATCTACATTAATGAAAGTAATAAACGGAATATACAAACAGGATTCAGGTCAGATACTTATCGATGAGAAGGTTGTTAATATAAAAAATCCAATCGAGGCAAGAAGTCTTGGTATATCAATGATTTTTCAGGAGCTTAATTATATACCAGAAATGACAATTGAAGAGAGTCTATTTGTTGGAAATTGGCCAACGGACAAATATGGCAAGGTGAATTGGAGTGAAATAAGAAAACGTACACATGATCTACTTTTCAAAGAAAACCTAAGATATGATCCAGATACAAAACTTAAAGATCTTACAGTTTCGGATATACAAATGTTAGAGATTTTGAAAGCAATTTCATATAATTCAGACATAATCATAATGGATGAGCCAACTTCAGCTATAACGCAAAAGGAAGTTGAAGTTTTATTTAAGAAGGTAAATGAACTAAAGCTGCGTGGTACATGTATTATATACATATCCCATAAAATGGATGAAATATTTCGAATTGCTGATGAAATAACAGTCTTTAGAGATGGTGCTGTTGTTGATTCAAGACCTAAGGATGATTATGATATGGAAACTGTTATAACTCAAATGGTTGGTAGAAAAATAGAAAGTGTTTATATAAAAGAGGACATTCCTATTGGTGATAAAGTACTTGAGGTAAAGGGATTAAGTAATACAAGCAAGTTTGAAAATATCAGTTTTGATGTCCACGAGGGTGAAATTGTTGGGTTTGCGGGTCTTATGGGAGCTGGAAGAACTGAGGTTATGCGTGCGCTGTTTGGACTTGATCCACTTGAGTCAGGTGAAATTATCATAAAAAATCAAAAGGTAAATATTAAAAATGTTAAGAGTAGCATTGATAAAAAGATGGTCATGCTCTCAGAGGATAGAAGAAGATTTGGCATTATTCCAGTTCGTAGTGTAAAAGAGAATGTTTCAATATCCAGCCTGAAAAAATTCATTTATCATGGAAGACTTCATCCAGATGAAGAAAACCAGGCAGTGGCTGATTATTGTAAAAGTATGAATGTAAAAACACCAACAATTGAAACTTCAATAGAATCTTTAAGTGGAGGTAATCAACAAAAGGTAATTCTGGCTAAGTGGATGGTTACAAATCCCGATATTTTGATACTAGATGAGCCTACACGTGGTATTGATGTTGGCGCAAAGCAGGAAATATATAAATTGATGACAAAGCTTGCAAAAGAAAGAAAGTCACAAATTATGGTTTCATCAGAGCTACCTGAACTAATTATGATGTGTGACAGAATATATGTCATGGCTAAGGGCAAAATTACCGGCATGCTTAGTAAAGATGAGTTTACACAGGAAAAAATAATGGCTTATGCTACTGACACGAAAAGTAAGCAAGGGGTGAATTAATATGGGTAATATAAATAAGCAGAAATTATGGTCTAATCTTAAAACTAAATATAGTATTTATTTTGTTCTTGTTGCTCTTTTTATAGTCTGTGGGCTTTCCAATAAGAACTTTATGTCAGTTGATAATTTAAAGAATATCTCTACGCAGATTTCTGTAGGAACTGTACTTGCATTTGGACAAACTATTCTAATTATAAGTGGAATGCTTGATTTGTCATCAGCTTCGGTTCTAGCACTAGCAGGAGTACTTTCAGTATCTGTATATACAATGACGGGCTCACTTCTGCTATCTTTTTTAGCTGCAATTGTAGTTGCTGTTGCTTGTAATATGCTAAATGGACTTATGGTTACTAAATTTAAAACACCACCATTTATTGCAACACTTGCGATGATGGCAATGGCTAGAGGTGCAGCGCTAATGTACACTAAGGGCCAAAATATATACCAAATTGGCGACTACGTAAAATTCGGTCAGGGTGAAACTTTTGGAATACCAACACCAATTATATTCATGCTGGGAGTGCTTGTGGTTACATGGTATATATTAAGACACACAGTATTTGGAAGATCAATATATGCAATTGGTGGTAATGAAGAAGCAGCCAATGCATCAGGTATAAATGTAAACAAGATAAAAATGAAAGCATTCATAATAAACGGAATTTTTGTAGGTATCGCCGGAGTTTTATTTATGTCTCGTGTAAACGGCGGAATGCCAAATGGTGCGGTTGGATATGAATTCAAAGCACTGACTGCTACAGTAATAGGTGGAACGAGCTTTACAGGAGGTGTAGGTACAGCATCAGGTACAGTTGCTGGAGCGTTCATAGTAGGATTTTTAGACAATATTATGGTTCTCGTTGGTGTGGATTCGTATTTACAACAAATCGTACGTGGTGCAATTATAGCATTGGCTGTAATATATGATATTTGGGCAAAAACAAAAAAAAGAAAGCGTAAAATTGGTGATGTGGAAATTAGTTAGTCTATATTAGAGCAATCTATTTAGAATAAAAAACTTAGAAAAAAAATTAAGGGGGAAATGAAATGAAAAAAATGTTAAGCATAGTTGTAACGGTTGCACTCATGTCTACACTACTTGTAGGATGTAAGGCAGCAGATACTAAAACAGTTCCATCAGCAGAATCTAGCAGTGAAAAGGTTTATAAGGTTGCATTTATTGAAAGAGCACAATCAGATTCCTTTGCAGCATGGCTAGCGAATGCGGTTAAAGAAGAAGCAACAAAATATAAGAATATTGAGCTTGATGTATTTGACGGGCAAGCTTCAGATGATACTGAAAACGGTCTGATTGAAAATGCTATAGTAAATAAATATGATGCTATAATTATTCAACCAAATAACGGTGAAGCTCAAAGACCATATGCAGAAAAAGCAGTAGCAGCAGGAATCAAGGTTATAACAACCAATGCACGTATTAAAGACGTTGAGGGAGCATCATCTGTGGATGCAGATCCATATGCACAGGCGGCAGTTAATGCACAGGTTGCCTTAAAACAAATACCTCAAAATGCAAAAGTTGTAGTACTTAAAGGACCTCCAGGTAATTTCCATGCAGATGAAAGAAGAAGTAGCTGGCAAAAGGAATTCTTCGACAAACGTCCTGATGTAGAGATTGTTGGTGAAGAAATAGCAAACTGGAACAAAGATGAAGCTATGAACTACATGGAAACTTGGGTTCAAGCAAATCCTAAAATAGATGCAATTATTGCTATGAACGATAATATGTGTGCAGGTGCGCTAGAAGTTGTTAAAGGCAATGCAAAGTACAAGGACATAAAATCATACGGTGTTGATGGAACTGCTGAGGCATGTCTATTAATTCAAAGTGGAGCAATGACTTCAACAAGTCTTCAAAGTGCGTATGACCTTGCAACATCATTACTTGATACAACTAATAAGCTTGTAACTGGTAAAGAAAAAGTTATAAATATGGACATTGATTGTCCTTTAATTAACAAGGATAATGTTCAAGAATACATTGATATGCACAAAAAAGCAGGAGCTATAAAATAATAACTTTTATTAAGATAATAACTTTCAATAAGTTAGATTGTTGGTACATGAATAGTTTTATTCGTGTACCAAATTTATAAGGAGGGATTTTGATGGAAAACAAGGCTATATTTATGCATGGTACAAATCAAATGGTTTGGAAAGATGTACCATTGCCAGTTGCAAAAGAAAATGAAGTTTTAGTTAAAGTCGAAGCTGTTGGAATATGTGGATCGGATGTACATTATTATCAGCATGGTAGGATTGGCGATTTTGTAGTTGAAGGTGACTTTATATTAGGACATGAATGTGCTGGTGAGGTTATTGAAGTAGGAAGCAGTGTAAAAAACCTTGTGGTTGGTGATCGCGTTGCTCTAGAGCCTGGCAAAACCTGTGGAAAATGTGAATTTTGCAAGGATGGTCGCTATAATCTTTGCCCTGATGTTGAGTTTTTTGCAACCCCACCTTATCATGGCGTGTTTACCAATTATGTAACTCACCCAGAGGATATGTGCTTTAAACTGCCTGATAATGTAACAAATGTTGAAGGAGCTCTTGTTGAACCACTTGCAGTAGGACTTCATGCAACAAATATTGGTGAGGTTAAACTTGGCGATACGGTTGTCATATTTGGAACAGGATGTATTGGTCTTGTGACATTGCTTTCAAGTAAAGCAAGAGGCGCATCAAATATTATTGTTGTTGATGTTCTTGAAAATAGACTTAAAACAGCAACAAGGCTTGGAGCTACTCATGTAATAAATGCAAAAGAAACAGATGTAATAAAAAAGATCAAAGAGCTTACAAATGGTATGGGTGCTCATGTTGTTATAGATACAGCAGGAGCAGAAATTACAGTGAAACAAACTGTGGATGTTGTAAAGAGAGGTGGTACAATCGTTCTTGTTGGTATGACACCAAAGGATGAAATATCATTTAATTTTATGAAGCTAATGAGTAAAGAAGCACAGTTTAAGACAATTTTTCGTTATAGAAACCTGTATCCAGTTGCGATAAATGCAATTTCAAGTGGTGCAATAAATGTTAAGGATATAGTAAGTCATGAATTTGATTTCGAAAATACAAAAGAGGCTTTTGATTTCGTTGTGAATAATGCAAATGATGTTGTTAAAGTTGTAATTAAAATAAAATAGATGGGGGCTTGTCATTATGTATTTTATTGGTATAGATATAGGGACAACCTCAGTAAAATTAATTGTTATAGATGAAAACGGTAATGTTATAAAATCTATAGGAAAAGAGTATCCTATAGATTTTCCAAGGCCACTTTGGTCAGAACAAAATCCTGAAGATTGGTGGAAGCAGACAATTGATGGGCTTCGCGAACTTCTTGAAAATGTAAATAAAAATGATATAAAAGCAGTAAGTTTTAGCGGACAAATGCATGGTCTTGTGATGCTTGGCGAAAATGATCAGGTTATTAGGCCCGCAATACTTTGGAATGATCAAAGAACTGAAAAAGAATGTAGATATCTTAATGATGAGATTGGTCAATTGGTAATATCCGAATGGACAGGTAATCTTGCATTAACAGGATTTACTGCACCAAAGGTGCTTTGGGTTAAAGAGAATGAACCTGAAAACTTTAAGAAAGCTAAAAAGATTATGCTTCCGAAGGATTATATTGCATATAAAATGTCGGGTGTGTTTGCTACAGATATGTCTGATGCATCAGGGACATTATATCTTGATGTAAAAAACAGAGAATGGTCGAAGCCTATGCTAAAGCTTTTAGGTATTGTGGAAAACCAATTGCCAAAATTGTATGAGTCATATCAGGCAATTGGTAATATAAAAAAGGATTTGGCTTACGAATTAGGACTAAATGAAGATGTGAAAATAATCATCGGAGGTGGGGACCAGGCAGTTGCCGCAGTAGGTGGCGGCATCGTTTCAGAAGGCTCATGTTCTCTATCACTTGGAACTTCGGGGGTTGTGTTTGTTGCCACAGAAAATTTTTTTGTTGATAAAAATAATAGCCTACATTCATTTTGCAATGCTAATGGGAAATATCATCAGATGGGAGTTACACTTGCAGCGGCAGCTTCTCTTAAGTGGTGGGTTGAGCAGGTGAATAAATCTGAGGATTTTGATGATTTTCTTGATGAGGCTAGAAATGCAAAAATAGATGATAGCTTGTTTTATCTTCCATATTTAATGGGAGAGAGAACACCTCATAATGATCCATATTGTAGGGGAACATTTATTGGTATGAATATGACACATGAAAGGTCTCATATGACACGTGCAATACTTGAAGGCGTTGCATTTTCACTTCGTGATACATTTGAAATTATGAAGAAAATGGGAATAAACATTCCTGTTATCAGTATTAACGGTGGTGGTTCTAAGAGCAGGCTTTGGTGTGAAATTATCGCTGATGTTATGGATGTCAAAGTAATCAAGCTTAATACAAATGAGGGCCCTGCATATGGGGCTGCGATACTTGCAGCAGTTGGATGTGGAGTATTTGATTCTGTTGAAGCAGCCTGCAATTTATTTATTAAAGTAACAGAAAGCATAGAACCTAACAAAGCACACGCTCAGTTGTATAATAAGAAATATGAGAAATTTAAGCTAATTTACCCTGCGACAAAGGAACTTTTTAGAAAATTAAATTAAAGAAATAATAAAGATTAGTTTAGACATTCAATCTCTGTACATTACATTACATTAAGCAGAAAATAAGGGTACTTCTTAAAAGGTACTCTTATTCTGCGTTCTTTTGAAATAAGATAAAATCTATATAAATTATATGTAAGACGTGATATACCACTTAAAGCAGTTGAAAAAAACGTTTCCATATATTATAATTACAGGGAATGATAGAATTCTTGGGCTATAATATTTTGAGATTAATAACATAGCATGATAAAAGAATGGAATTATAAATTTTTTTAAAAGAGGGGGAAAATATACAATGAAAAACCAAGAAATAAAAGCAGACATGCTTCTTTTGTTAACCGCTATAATATGGGGATTTGCATTTGTAGCCCAAAGGATTGGGGCACAATATGTGGGAGCTTTTACCTTTAATGGTATTCGGTTTGCAATAGGTAGTATTTCTTTGATTCCACTAATTTTATATTTTAATAGAAAATCAAAGGAGTCTACAGAAAAAGTAGATACAGAAAAACAAAAGATATCTGTAGGTGCTTGGCAGGGTGGAGCTATTGCAGGCTGTGCTCTTTTTATGGCAGCTTCACTTCAACAAATTGGGTTATCTTACACTAGTGTAGGAAAGGCTGCTTTCATAACAGGTTTATATATGGTAATCGTACCACTTTTGGGTATTTTATTAAAACAGCATGTTAACATAAGTACTTGGATGGGCGTAGCGTTGGCAGTTGTTGGGCTATATTTTTTAAGTATAACAGAGAATTTTTCTATTTCAAAAGGGGATTTAATTGAGCTTGTGGGCGCAGTATTTTGGTCTATTCATATATTAACAATTGACCATTTTGTAAAAAAAGTGGATGCACTGAAATTGTCTTTTGTTCAATTTATAACTTGCTCAATACTTAGTATGATTGTTGCATTGATTTTTGAAAAGATCACGATAAATGGGTTAACTCAAGCTATCATTCCAATACTCTACGGTGGTATTTGTTCTGTAGGGATAGCTTATACGCTACAAGTTGTTGGACAAAAACATGCAAAGCCTTCTCACGCTGCGATTATTCTTAGTTTAGAAGCTGTTTTTGCAGCTATTGGTGGATTACTTATTTTACATGAAAATTTGGGTGGTAGAGGATATTTAGGTTGTGGTTTAATGCTCTCTGGAATGCT
>JBLHPD010000190.1:0-9267 GCA_047624165.1 Clostridium sp.
TGTTTACAGGATTCGTAGGAATAAGAGATCCACTAAGGCTTGATGTTAAAGAAGCCGTAGAGACCGCTGAAAAAGCAGGGGTTTCAACAAAAATGCTTACAGGCGATAACATTAATACAGCTATTGCTATAGGAAAAGAATTGGGACTACTTAATGGGAAATGTAGGGCAGTTGAAGCTACTTATATAGACACATTATCTGACGCGGAACTTAGACAAGAAATAACTACAATTTCAATAGTGGCACGCTCAAAACCTGATACAAAAATGAGAATAGTTCAAGCTCTTCAAAGTAATGGAGAAGTAGTTGCTGTAACAGGAGATGGAATAAATGATGCTCCAGCACTTACAAAAGCAGATGTAGGGATAGCTATGGGTATAGCAGGAACTGAAGTTAGTAAAAATGCAGCGGATATAATACTAACGGACGATAGTTTTGGGACTATTGTAAAAGGAATTAAATGGGGAAGAGGTATTTATGAGAACTTCCAAAGATTTATTCAATTCCAGATTACTGTAAATATTATTGCATTTTTAACAGCAATCTTATCTGTAGTTTTGGACTTTCAAATGCCATTTACTACAATACAACTTTTATGGGTAAATATTATAATGGATGGTCCCCCAGCACTGTCACTTGGACTAGAACCAGTAAGAGATGCTGTTTTAAACAGAAAACCAACAAACAGAAATGCAAGTATTATAACTAAACAAATGCTAAAGAGCATGATTTCCAATGCACTATATATAACATGTGTTCTCATGGCTCAGATGAAATTTGACATATTAGGAACGGGTTTCCCAAAAGAAGGAGTTACAGGAGCAAATGAAATGCAGACAGTATTATTTGCATTATTTGCTTTTAGTGCATTATTTAATGCGTTTAACTGTAGAGAATTTGGTACAGATAGTATATTTCCGAATCTTACAAAGAACACTATATTCTTAAAGATAATTGGAGCAACTGCATTAGCACAAATAGTTGTAACAGAAGTGTTCTCAAAATTCTTTAATGCAGTGTCTTTAAGTGCTACTATGTGGTTAAAGATAATTGTTGTATCTTCACTTGTAATAGTAATAAATGAAGTTGCAAAATTAATAATGAAACTTTTTGGGAAAAAAGAACAAGAAATTGAATCAGAATTAGAGGAAAAAAAAGCAGCTTAACAGCTTAGACTAATATACTGACTTTTTAATTAAATGTAACTTAGTAGATCAAATAAAAAAAAACCCACATTATTGACGAAAATCAATAATGTGGGTTTTTCTATTAAATCATTGAGGGCTGCTATATTACTTAATATAGCAGCATACTTCATCTTCTGAAATATCATTTATTTTGTGGAATTCTTCATGTACTAGATCTAAAATTTCTTGACCTGCGAATACACCAGATTCTTTTGTAATATATACATTATTAGCAAGCTTTTCCTCTTGGAGGTTAAGTAACAATTCTCCATGTGACGGAATTATTCCGTAATTTGAATGTTTAATCATAGGGTAGTCTAGTAGAGAGTCACCAGCAGCTATAAATGTATTTATATTTTCAAGCCCCATTATATATTTTAGAGGATCATATTTATTTATACAATTAGGGACTATATATACCTTTTTGCCTTGCCTTGATACGCTATAATTGTGTTTTGAGCAAAAGTAGCGCAACGCTTCAAAATAATCTGAAGTTATTTGGCGATTTGTAAAGGTACTAGCTAGCTTCTCCTCATCCAAAATGGAGTATACAAATAGATTTTCACAAGCTTTGTATGATTTAACAAAGTCACTTTCTAAAAAGAAACTACATAATTTTATCATACCCCTTACAGATACAACTTCTTTAATTTTTGCAGAACTTATATCCGACCAAGTAGAGAGTTCTATTCCATTTTTAAGTATTATGCCTCCATTTGCTACAATGGCATATTTAGGTTTTATTACATCATAAAAGTATTTCATTCGGGTGTATTGCTCGGGCGATCTTGTGGTAACTGGGATAAAGAGCATAGACTCATTTATATGTTTTAGTGTGTCCTGCATGGATTTAGTAATAAAACTACACATATTATTATTATAGAAATCCACAGGAAAAAGGTCTTCTTCATTAATTAGTTTACAATGCCTTGAAGAATATATAAGGGTGCTATCAAGGTCCGATGCAAATATCATAAAAACACATCCTTTGATTACTTATTATATATCTTCTTTTTCTTTTGATTTAATAATGCCACAACAGGAATAGCACATATCTGTATATATTTCTACAGGAATATTTTTTTCTTCGGCTAACTTAAATATGTGCTTTAAATTAGGATTATCAAAGGAGTCAACTAGTATTTTCCAGGGAATTCTTCTTAGGAGTACTCGCGTGGTTTCTCCAATTCCAGGCTTTATGAGATTAATATTATTAATGCCAAATTTATGTTTAATACTCTCGATGTCGCGAAGTCCTTTGCAACTTAAAGAGTTACAATCATACTCAATATCGGTGGCAATTTCTGTGATATTAGATTCATTCGATAGAGTACTTAGAGAATTTTTATCTATGGAGTTGAAACAGTCACATATTTCATCTATATAAAAGTTAGAAACATCCACCGATTTTAATTCACTATAAAACTTTGTACCGTGAAAATCATCGCTGTCAATATACTTGTCATTAAGTACAGTCCTACTTACAAGACCTGAAACTGTAGAATTAAGACAAGCACTTGGAATTAGGAAGTCCTCTCTTGTGCCGTAAATAAGGGTACAATGAGCGGGGTCAGATAATACTGCTAGATCTGAATTAAGGGTTATATTAAACTCTTCATAATATTCTTTGCAAGCTTTTGTTAATGTATGTTGAATAACACCTTTGCCTGTCCACCCATCAATGAATTGTATGTTTGTTTCTGGGTGATTTTTTAATATGTACATAAGGGCATTTTTATCTATGCCTTTATCACGTATTATAGAAATACTGTAATGAGGAAGGGATATATTATATTTGAAATGTATATATCTTTTAATTAATATTCCGATAGGAGTACCTGCTCTAGCAAGGGAAATCAAAACAATATTTTTACCACGTGATTCTATAATCTTCTCACTTAATATAGAAACAAGAGTAGCTAGTTTGATTTTTGATTGTTGAAGGGTGCTATAGAAAATATCCATGTATTCTTTTGAGGGAGTATATTCTATTGGTAACATTTCAGAATAATGGATTCCACTTTGTATAGCATTTTCTCTAAATTCATTATCTTGTTCTAGTATCAGGTGCGATATATCTTTAAGAAGAAATATAACATCTTCATTAGAGTAACTTCCTGAAAAAACACATTGATTCATTTAAATACACCTCTTTTTTATATTATTTGGGGGGGGTTATAACTTATCTAGTATATGCAGTTTAAAAGATATATATATATTAGTCTTTCCAGCATACGAATATAATAGATTCCACATGAAAATATGAGAAAATTCTATTGAATTCTTCTTTTTTCTCATTGGTTAAAGGCTTTTCGGATAAGAAAAACACCTGTTTATAGAAATTATCAGGTATATTATAAAGGTAGTTAGGTATAGTGTCATCCTCAGGGCTTTGAAAAACAACTTTATTTTTATTTCCATAAGAATCTATGTTTCTAGCGTGAACGGGACTTCTTGTAGTGGAATGAAAGTAAACATTATCTCCAAGCAAAGCGCTTATACTGCAAGGTAAATATATAAATTCACCTGTTCCTAAACAAAGACAATTGCCAGTAGTTCTTTCTTTTTTAAGCACTTCTGATATTGATTTAATTTCTTCGAAAATTTTCAAATTATCACTTGAAGTAATTCCAAATCTACCAGTAGACTTGTTATAGCCTTCAATGCTTTCAGCTATTGGGAAAATATACTCTTTGGATGGAATTAATTTAGTAGAGCTAGGTGGTACAGTTACAGCATCACTAATAATATCTTTTGATTTATTGCACTTGATATCCCCTTTTAATAAGGAACATACGTTAACATCTATATCTTTTTCGTCAAAGAACATTTTATAGCTGTTAGCATCTCTCCAATCCAAGATGGATATTATTCCAAAATGTTTCCCCGGAAGGCATTTTATTAAATTTAATGCAGATTTACCTGTAGTAAGTTCATCATCAATTAAAACTATATCCTCGAACTTATTAAAAAAATCATTTTCGCAGGGGAAAAGTAAATGCTCTACTGCGTGAGAATGTTCTTCGTTAAAAAATAGTGCAGGCTGTATAGAAGTTATCTTTTCACGTGTAGTGTGGATATAAGTAGCATTTGAAAAATTTTGGAATACTGCTTGAGCAAGACCTGTAGCAGTCTCTGCAAAACCTATAAAAAGAGTTTTGTTTGCAAGTTTTATAGGACCTCCTAAAATGTCATCTGAATTATGCATGCTACTCGCTACGCCCAGTGATACAAGTGAATTAACTAATTCAGTAGTAGGATAATCCGCGGAATTCTCTCTTTCAGTAATCCAAAGACGAGCCAAAATTCCTCCAATAATTTTTAGAGTATCTGGAATCATGGGCATATGTTTTCCTATAACTTTGCTTACAAACAAAAAATCTCTCTTTTTATTCTCTCTTGCTGACATTGTAAAAAGCTTGGACACAGGAATATTACACTTATTCTCTTTTATATCTAGTGATATTTCTAGGCTATTGTCTATATTGTAGTGAATGGATTCCTTGTAGTAACTCTGTGTGACATTTTCCATCTTCAAATACCCCCATTATTTTAGCTTTTAACAATATTTCTTTAGCCCATTTTTCATGAGGCTTTACCTCATTCATTTTATTTGCGTAATTGCTCTTTATTACGCCATCATGGGATGAGTTTAAAATATTGCATGCATCGATATACTCTTCTTTAGAAACCACCAGAAGAGAATTAACTATATTTACTTGTGACGGATGGATAACGGTTTTACCAGTTAATCCATTAGTTCTATCTAAAAGAGTTTCTTTGATAAGAGTATTATTATGTAAATCTAAAACTTTATTAAAATACTCGCAAACTACCCCAGATATTACATAATCATCTCGCTTAAAGACATTTATTATATCACTAATACAGTCGCGTACTACGGCTAAATCGTATATGGTGAAATCCTTACTTCTCCTAAGACTATATAACCCAGAAAAATCTGTTCCACCAATTCGAATGTTTAAAACATATTCCTTATAATAATCTATGATAAGTTTTACGCGATTGAGTTCTTCAATTCGAGTTTCTTTATGAAGTATGATAGGAGTTTCTAGTATTGGCATTCCGTATAAAGTTCTTTTATTACATTGATTATATTCTTTTAGTACAGAAAAGTATTTTTCTCCAAGTTCGGAATCAAATTTAGGGAAAATAAAGCCACAAAGACCTATAAGAGGTGATTCATTAAGTAATTTTTGAAGTTGACTAACATTTCGCACTCTAATAAAAATAAGGGGAAGACCATCAATAAAAGAAGAGTTACCTTTTACAAGGAGGTTGATACTCTTAAACAAATTAATAATGTTAGTTTCAGCGCATTCGACTTCGCTTGAAGACACAGAATCTTCAATACAAAGAGTAATAGTATTAGCACCCTTCTTTTTACTCAGTAGTATGTCTCTTAGTAAATGTTCTCGGGTACCAGGCATATATAAACAGGCACCTAATGCATATGACAATTCTTCTCTTGAGGAAAATAATCCGTAAGAAGAAGGAAGTTTAAAAAAAATATCTTGTAAACCGTTAATATTATTAAAATAACGCATAATTATTCTCCATTTACTTATTTAGATTAATCAGTATTTCCAAGAGGACATATAGTACTGATTGTAATATGTAATTATAACATAATTCTATTGGCAATTACATATTACTCTAGTAAATCAGTAAAAGTTACATAAATATAACAATTATAACAATTATAGTTGTTATAGCTTATATATCTACTTTAACATTATGATATACTATAGATATATAGTATTTTTAGATTTAAATTCAGGGAACATATATAATGATTCATGAGAAATTCAATTATATTGCAGTTGTGAAAGGAGTTAATACATATGTTTAATTTTAGAAATCATCAAGAGCTTACGTGCATCGCAGAGGGCGATGGTCAGTTTTTCGCTAAATTAGGTGCTATGGTGGCTTATAAAGGCAGTTTTAAATCTGAAAAAGTATTGTTGGATACAAATAATACTAAAAGTGTATTCAAATCTGTTATGAATCTAGCTACTAGAAAGCTTTCGGGAGAGAATATTCCTATTATGAAAGTAACTGGGAAAGGTAGTTATTATATGGCGAACAGAGCGCAGCATGTTAGTATAATTACATTACAACTAGGTCAGAGCGTAGGAGTTGAGGGTGAAAATTTACTTGCTTTTACTGAGGGGTGTAAATATGGAGTTAGATTTATGGGGTCAGGTGTAATATCCCAAAAAGGTATGTTTACGTCGAACCTAACAGCAATTGGAAGTGATGCGGAGGTAGCTATAACTACAACTGGCAATCCAATTATCTTAGAGACGCCTTGCACCGTAGACCCTGATGCAGTAGTATGTTGGACAGGTAATGATCCTAATTTTAAAGCGGATATAAATTGGAAAACTTTCCTTGGACAAACCTCTGGTGAATCGTATATGTTAGAATTTAATTCTCAGGGAGAAACTGTAATTATCCAACCTTACGAAAGAGCTTCAGGACTTAATATTGCAATAGATTAGGGGGACGTTGTTGTGGCTATGATTATTAATACTAATAATAAAAAAATAACATCTAAAAAGAAACAATATGGGAAATTAATTGTTGAGACTGCAATTACTCCGGAAAATATTTCAAAAATAGCAGTAGGAGCATATCAGCATACAAATAAAGATAATGCCAAAAGTACGAATAAGGGACAACCCCAAACTACTACTGAGGCTAAAGTTAATACTCCATTAAAACCAAATAAAAACATGGAAAAAAGAAAACTTGTCGATGTTACGAAAAGCATTAAACTGGGGAAAGGTCAAAAGCTGAGCTTAAACCAAAATTGTAAAAATCTTTCAAAATTAATAGTGACGTTAGATTATAATACGAGCTTAAATTGTAATGATGAGTTTGATTTGGATGCATCAGTATTTATGGTAGATATAAATAATAAAACAATAGAAAAAGATTTTATTTTTTATGAAAATACTAAAAGTACTTGTGGCGGAGTAATTATTAACGAGGATCATAACACTTCGCTTAAAGACGCGTATAATGAAAGCATACAATTAGATCTAAATAAAATACCTGCTCACATTCAGAAATTAGCTTTTACTGTAACAGTATATGAAGCAGATGAAAGACATCAAAATTTTGAACAGGTATCAGACGGATATTTTAGAATTATAGCTGGTGACACAAAGCAAGAAATTTTAAATTATAAATTCAATGAAGATTTATCTATAGAAACAGCCGTCGTGGTAGTGGAAATATATAGATATAAGAATGAATGGAAGATTAATTGTATAGGTAGTGGGTTTAAAGGAGGACTCGAAGCTCTCTGTACTAATTATGGAATAGAGACGGTTTAGTAGTTGCTTGATTGTTTTGTATGTGACTAATATGAATATTGTAGTAAACTTATATATAACCAATAAGGGACTTATGATTAAGTACCTTATTGGTTTTTTGAGGATGATTTTTATAATTATTTGAAATTAAATATATTAGACAAAAAACTTTTTGCTTTTTCTTTGGTGTATTTTTTTTCATCATTGAAATTAGGCAAGGCCAAATTGAAATTTACGTCTTCTAATTTATGAGTATCATAGAATTTTTTGTTGATTTTTTCTTCTATGTTATTATAACCAGTAGGCGTTAGTATTGTAATGTCTAGTCCAAATAGGTTTAAGAAACATAGAGTAATGGAATCTTCATCACTAAAAATACTTTCATTATTATCATAAATAAGTAGTTTAGGTACCTTTGATGGATAATCATACTGCTGAATTAACTGTAGGATGCTCTTATCAAGATTTAAAATTGTCATTAAAATCTTTAATTTGAATTCCTTATCTATACTTTTTTTTAGCATATCAGTTTTCATCAAATAATTTATTTTATCTATTATAATATGTTGCAGGGAAGTCTTTAAATAAGAAAATTTATAACTGCTATGGGTTAGTATTTTTTGTTTATCAACAAAACCACTATTATCAAGCATAAAGGCTAAGGAGTATAAATCGGATTTTTCATAAGTTACATTAGTAAAAGGAACCTCAGCGATAAATAATGTATTCTCCGCTGATTTCAAATGAAAAAAATCTTTCCAATATAAACTTAAATCACTGTGCACGCCACTTATTTTAGCAAATAAGTTTGGAATATATACGGTGCTATTCTCCACAAGAAAACCTGTACGCAAGCTAGAAGGTTCATTCCATAAAACTTTAAGTTCATAAAAGGTAGTTTTAAGTGTAGTTGGATTAGTTTTATATTCTTCAAATTGCCAAGGTTTATAAAAGCCATCTTCGTCTGTATATAGTGCAGTTGATAATTCTTTTGAAGCTTTTAATGCAACAGTTTCTTGTCTCACAAGTAATTCTTCTCTTGGAAAATCTTTTAAAGGGGCTTTATATGGGAGTTCAAAGATTTTTGAAAATAACTCACTACATTCTGTAATATCTAAAATCATATCACTAAAGGAATTTATATATAAAACATCACAGCCTAATCTAGACAAAAAAATTAAAAATAAAAGTTCATGTTTTTTAATATTGCCATAATATACAACTTTAGGACTTATAATCTCATCAGATGAAGTATTTTGGAAGTCAAAATTCTTCATAAGGTTCGGAACAAAATCATGAATCCAAGAAAGTAACTTTAAAGAAAGATTTCTAATTTTAGATATTGATACATTTTTTTCTTCTTTGCAGTATAAATCTAATATATAGCTAAAACTACTTGCCATAGAGCAATTTAAAGTATGATTACTTGTTGGGAAAACTTTGTGTTCTATAAGTAAAGTAGATAGCTTACTAGTTAGTGATGCATCGAAAGGATCTATATACTGCCATATATTTAAAGTACTAGTTATTAATTTAGGAACAGTGCGTATAGGGATAGAGTGTGTAAATTTTAAATATAAACATTCCAAGATACTAAGGGTTTTGTCTAATCTAAATAGATCATTATAATAAGCATCTTCGTTTTGCTTAATTCCTATATATCTATAAAAATATACTGGGATAGAAGGTACAGTGCCACCAATAAATCCAATTCTCTTATTAGATGGCAGTGTTAG
>JBLHPD010000191.1:0-9167 GCA_047624165.1 Clostridium sp.
ATAGATTAATATAGAATTTAAAATACTACCTCTCAACCCTTAATATACCATGCTTTCAAAATATGGCTATAAAAACTCGTGCATATTTACGTTACTTTTTATTATTGTCGTGTCTCTTCCTATTAAAGCATTTCAAATTTTATACTTGAATCCTCTGTAACTGTTGCTATGACTATCATGTAGCATATTTTCTTGACTAAAAATCTCCCCTTATCCCATACAAACCTAGGCTTTTTTATGGCTAATTTTGTTATCCATTATAATAGGGATGATTAAGAGGTACTTTTGAATGTGGAATTTCATATAAATCATATTTTTTACTCTTTACATAATATGCAGGTGTAGTTGGATATTAAAAATAGTCCTTAGAGTATATAAATAAATAGATACAGAGTTTTTTACGTTTATGGAATTTTTGATTATTTTGCACATTTTCCTGAAAGACGAGACGTAAATATTAATAAATTGAATTATACTCTATATACCAAGTAGACTGACAATTCTAAACATGTTGTATTTGCTCACTTAAATAGGTACGAAAAAATCAAAATGACCATTTGGAGTAAATTTATCATTATTTCTTACTCATAAAAAGGTAAATAATAATCTTTTAAGGAATTGATTATTTATAAAATGTTGTACACATGCAGACAATTTTAGTGTTAACAACTATCTTTTGACAAATATATGTTGAGAATATATAATATATTGAGAATAAGATACATTACAAATAAATTATTGGAGGGAATTATGATAAGAATTAATATTGATAAGATATTAGCAGAACAAAATAAAACGTGTTTTTGGTTAGCCAAGGAGGCAAAACTAGGATATAATAACCTCAAAAAACTGACTGCAAATGATACTGATTCGATTAAATTTGAGAACCTAGAAGTTATTGCAAGAACACTTGGTGTAGGTGTGGCAGATATTATAGAAATAATTGAGGATTAGCATTTTATGTACTAGTCTTTTTTTATTTAAATGTATCTATAAAATCAATCACACGCCCTGTAATTTGCCACACAATCAATTTTATGAATTTATATGTAATATGACTAGAGTAATTTTATGTATGCTTAGGATGAATATTTGACGTTTACGGAAATGTTTTCTTCATTTTTAGCATACTCTATGAACCAAACGCTCCACGTCGCCAATTTAGCAACTTTGTGATTGTGGGTTTTAAATTAGTAATCAATTTCATATTTAAAAATTAGTTTGATGTTTAGTTACGATACAAATTATTTAAAGGGATTTATAATAGTAAATCTTGGGTTCTCAATATTGCGTTTCACAAATTTGTGATTCGTAAAATGCCAATTTATAAACTAGTGACTTCTGTTCATATTACTTATAGTACGTGATATATCACATTTTTTTATATTATCTATTTTACCTAATTCTTCCATCAACTCATCTATTTCTATTTTTGTAACATGATTTTCTGATTTTTTAATATTAACAGAAGATAAAACTGTATCAAATATAATATTAAACTTCAAGTAATATATTTCGTGAAATATCTTTTGAGTTTGTGTATACATCTGTGTAATATACTCTATTAACTCGTATTCAAAATAATCATTTTGCAGATTATATCTCAGAATTATTCCTAGACTATTATTGAATTTAAATTTTAAATTTATATAATAATTTTCTATTATTTCATATCCCCTATAATAGTTAAAATAGTTATATTCAAAACCCTGTAATAATTGTAACATTCTGAGTTCATGATTTTTTACCTTTATTTCCTCTCTTTTTGCTGGTTTAAGCATATTAGGATTATGTTTTACTTCATTTATTTCAATATGTTGGATTTTTTTGTATTTTGAAATGTTTCTCTTTTGTATATCAGTTATTCCTGGTGTTACTAATAATATTTTAACAGGTTTATAACTCTTAATTTTATCTGCAATTATTTCCATTCTAATTAAATCTTTAGTTTCTACTTTGTTTACTTTTAATTCAATCAAATATATAAAAGATTCATCAATAGCTACTAAATCCCATTGTTTAAAGTTTCCATTATGATACAAGTAAAATTCCTCACCACACATCTTAAATGCAGGATTAATTAAGTAAGAACGTTGAAATAATAATAACTGCATATCTCTATGATTATAAAATTCATATTCTTCTTGCCGATAATACATATTTTCCCCACCTCATTAAAGTAATCAATGTATTCATTATATTATGCCCAAATCAACTTATATTTATAGATTTTGAGATATAAAATAAAAACACCTTCAATTGAAGATGTCTTTATTTTAAGGTTAAGTATTCTCTTTTTTTGCTTTATTAATTTCTTGAACTCCTAGTGTGAAATCAATTATACCTTGAACAAGTCCAATTGCTTGTTCCTTATCATAGCCTCTTTTTTCTATAACCTCAATACCTTTTCTCCCTATTCCTATATAAGGGTATTCCTTATTTTTAGGGTCATCTTTAACTTCTATTTGATATCCTTTATATTGCATAAAATTCCCCTCCTCTTCTTTATAAAATACCTCACCTGTATTTGTTTTTAATCAATTTTCATTTAAGCGATGCCCACAATCCCATTGGAGAACTTTTTTCACATAAGCTAATCCATTCAGCAAGTGCATTTAATGCATTTTGTATTTCTTCTTGATTTAATCCTTGTTCTTTTACTTGATACCAAAGATGTTCCAAATACTCATCTAATTCTTTTGGATAATTTATTGATTCGTGTTCAAGTGTATTAAAAAGAAATGGATTTCCTTTCTTATCGCATTCTCCGCTCAAGTGAGTTGCTGTGGCTGAAAAATTCCAGCCGTTATCCGTAAGAATAATAGAGTAGTAGTCATCATGCCCCCACCGCCTTGAATAAATATTAAAGTTAAACTCATTGTCCATATAAATCGCCTCCTTGTCCATATTTTAGCATTAATGTATAAATAATAGCAAATATTATATTGAACCCTCAACCTCGTTCACCCTATTAGTAAATAGTATAAAATAACAACTTTTTTTAAAAATCGACTTCTTTCAACACCCTCTAAGGTCGCATTCTATGGTCGAAAATATCACTCTTAGCGAAGCTACATGCACAAGTCATATATCTTATCATTAATCAATTTAAAATCCCTCAGAATGGTTCCTATTGTTGGTATGTAGAAAGTGTTGATATTACTAAGGTTTAGTACTACTTATTGTTTAGTCAGTTAATCCGCACTTTTCTTTGTCAATTTTGTACCACTTTGATTGTGCTTCACTAGCAGTTATACCAAATTTTGCTGAAGCATCATTAAATACATCATCAGTATGTATATCTGCTGAATATTTACCTTCAAGTTTATCATAATAAGCCCATCTATCTACACAATATTGCCACACTTGTTCATCCGTACTTGGATATGTTCCATTAGTAACCGTTCTTTTATCATATCTATTAAGTATATCTAAATTTTCCTCAATTGTGTTTCTGTTTAATTCTTCTTTAAGACTTATAAGTTCAAATTTATCCTCTGATAGTTGATAACTCTTGTATTTATTTCCTGTTTTGCAAATATAAATATTGTTATAAAAAGGTTCAATTCCTTGTGCTCTTAATAACTCTAAATAATTATCAAAAATTTCACTTATTTCTTTATACTGTTCTGATATTTTTTTTTCAAAAAAACTGTCTACCATAGTTATATCTATGGGCTGATTAGGTTTGCCGTAAATATAACTGTATCCTTCTTCTATATCTTGCTTTAAATCACTTACATTTTTATTCTTCTGAAGTTCTGTATGTATTTTAATTACTATTTCATCGTCGCTTAAAGTCTTTTTACCAAGAGTTTTATTATCATCTACTTTCTTCATATTAAGAGTGTCGAGTTTAAAACTATATAGTTTTCCTCCATAGTTTGCTGTTACCATACCTTCTTTTACCAATCTAGAAGTATCTTGTTTTATTTTATGATGAACAATATTAGCCATTACACTACTATTTAATTCATTATAAATTTTTCTAAAGGCATTTTGTTTTTCCTCAAATGTTGTTTTGTCAAATTCTGTATTAGTCACCAACTCTATTTTGCAGTTTAAATACCCTTCTAATTTATAAGAAGTAACAAAGCTGTAACTTGAGATAACTTCATTCATATCCTTCTGTATGTCATTTTTGTATAACATTTGCTTACCTATTGTTGTGCCAATAACTAAAAAAGATATCAAACATACAACAACTATAATTCCTATTTTCTTTTTTGTCATTTTTTTCATTTCCCTTCAATATGCATTTGATTTACCACCCAAAACATCAGTTATACTAGCAAAAAAATCTATAAATATACCTGTTCCAATAGTTAATCTTGCTGTAACTAGCCCCAAATATTCTTTTATTTCATAACCTTGCAAAATTGATGTAGTTGTAATTAATATATCCTGCATCATATCCCCTACTCTATATATGCTCTTTAATTATTTATCACTTATCATACATGTAGATACAAAATATTTTAATGAATTGTATTGGATTTCAGTTTTAAATATTCCAAAATCAATAATATCTATTTTTTCACCTGTTGAAATTCCAATAAATTCACCATTAAATATCATTTCATTTTGTAAATTCTTATTATTTGCACTTATAGCGTTTTCAAATTTTTTAAGGTTTTCTAATGTTGTACAAGCTGGTAAAGCTTGTGTTAATGTTATACGCATTCCATTTTTTAAATCAGTTGCTTGTTTAGGATTAATAGTTTCACTTTCACCACCACATCCACTTAAAATTATAGTTATAAAACACGTTAATAATAGTATCATTAATATATTTAATCTTGATTTTACTATTTTCTTATTTTTCATTACAATTAGCTCCTCTTTTTATAAATTGTTTTATTTTCATATGAAATATATAATTATATTAGTCCCTATTCATTAATATTAATTTTTTCATCAACTAACTTAAAAGTTGTTGCATCCTTGTATTTGTAATCATAAAATGCTTGATTAATTCTATAAGTTTCTCCACAATCAATTTGATATACGTAAATATACTCATCACCAATTTTTTCATTATTTGCATTATATATACCTAAGTCTATTGTAATATCTCTTACAGAAACATCGTTGTTAGTGTTTTGAATAGTTCCTATAAATTTACCGTCTTGCAAAGTTATTTTTGATGTTTTTACATTCAATATATGACTTAATTTTTTATTTGCCATTGCTTCTTTGTCAATATCATCTTGGGTATATTTAATTCCATCAGCAGTTGTAACAACATCACTTTTTTTACTTGAACAACCACTTAACATAGTAATTATTACTAATACCACACTTAAATGTTTAAACTTATTTTTCATTATAATTAGCACCTCTTTTTCTACTCTTGTATTGTTATTACAACTCCATTTTCAAGATATACATAGCCATTAATTGAATATACCCATTGTTCAGATGTACCATTTGCAGTAGTAGTTCTATTAACACTATCAGGATTACCCCATCTTGATGCTCTAACTTCTTCAGCTGTCATTCCTATTGATGGTTCTGGTAATTTAGCAATTTCTTCAGCCTTTATATTGATATCATATTCATCTTTCCATTCATCTAAAGTAATATATTGCAACACTAAATTATTTATTTCGTTATGGTATGTACCACTATAATTAGGTGAAATTAACTCACAGTAATGTAATACACTTTCTTTCATATCATCACCCTTTGCTTCATCCATTAAAACATGACAATAAGCATAAAAAGCATCAATTTCTGAATTTCCCTCTTCAACTCCAATATCAAAATAACACATTTTTTCTGCTTCTTCGTATTTCTTTTGTTTAATTAAATTAATAACATTTTTTATTTTATCATCCTCTGTGATCAATGGGATAGTGCTAACTGCTTGTTCTAAAATAATTGGGTGTAATACATTTTTTCTATCAATTAATTTCAATCTTAAATTATTAATCTCACTCTTGGAATTTAATGCAACTAAACGTGAAACTACTATTAACTTATCTACATCATCTACATCATTAAACGTTATTCTCTCTTCCATTTTGGTTTTAAGGTAAGGGATAAATTCTTCTATAAATTGAGCATTATCCTCACTATCTATATAATATTTATTTTCAAATCCCTCTATAAATTTTATTTGTTCACTACTTAATTTCGTGTCAGTGTCCTCAATTATTTCCTTACATTGATTTAATGTAATATTAAAATTATTTGATTTAATATTGAAATATCCAACCAAACCAATTAATACAACAATACACGTTAATATAGTTAAATATTTAAATTTATTTTTCATTATAATTAGCACCTCTTTTTCTAGTCTTGTATTGATGTTACAACACCATCCTCTACATATACATACTTATACCCCGAATAACAATACTGTTTTGAAGTTCCATAGGCTGTAGTCGTCGTATTAACGTCATCAGGTTGTCCCCATTCACATTTTCTTAAATCAGCTTCTGTCATCCCCACATATGGAGGACTATATTTTAACTCTTCTTCAGCTTGCACCTCAGCTTCAACTTTCGCTTTTTTTTCAATCTCATCGTCTTCAATTTGTTTCTTATTTTTATATTCACTTAATTTATTATTAATTTCAATTTTTTCTTTTTCTAAACTAATAAAATTAGTACTCAATATTTTACTTACATTACTCAATCTTTCTATAGTTATATAATTTTTTTCATTAGCATTTTTATCTAAATCTTTAATCATTTTATTTATATATTCACTTAAATTATTGTTAATCTCAATTCTTTCTGTTTTTAAACCAATAGAGCCAATTCTCATTCGTTCACTTATATCGTTTAATTTTTCTATAGCTATATAATAAGCTTTTATATTGGCACTTTTATCTGCATCTTTAATCATTTCGTTTATTGTCACTTTTGCTTCATTAACTTGTGTATTATATACGTATAAAAAACCTCCTATTGAGATTATGAAAATTATAATAACAGTACCTATAATTATTTTTTTCTTTTTCATATTCTGTTTGCCTCCCCCCATTTTTATAAATATAAATTCTATTCATTTTAGCTAATTCTACAATATTCCATAATATCCTTTATTTTTATGTTGATTGTTTATTTACCAATGCTCCCCATCCATTATAATTACATATTTAATTTAATATTTATTAATTAATACTGTCTTATTTTATAATTTTTAGTTATTTAGTTGACATTTAAGCTTGAACCAAGTAATATTTGGGAATGTTAAGAAAGGACGTAGTTTACCCTATAAAAATAGGATAAATCAATATTTGGTTTATGTTTAAGTTTCCGAAAATCCGTTTGTTATAATATTTTAATATACATTCTACTACCATGTATACTTGTCCACAAATTGCACAATTATATTACACCCTGTCTTACGACCAGTAGCGAACCACCCTAAGTAATATTTAAACAGGACACTTATACCCTGCTAAGGTCGAAATGCACAAACAGATTTAAATACAATAACTCCCCATGATTTTTATAGCATCGGCTTCATGTAACCTACTCTAATTATTTAGACTTGCTAGAGTGCATATGCAAATAACCTATATTTTTGGGTATAGGAAATAAAACCTCTTGAATTCCTTATTTTTTTAGTTTATAATAAGAATATGATGTTTTACAAAAGGATTTATTAATCTATATTCAATTTTCCGAAAGGCTCAAGTAATTAGTAGTTACTAAGCCTTTATTTATTTTTTGGTATTTTACTATTGGTGTAACCCTCTTAACGTATTGAATACTGCTATAGCTCTAATACAAGCCACCAATTCTAATTAAGTTCTAATTAAATTTAATTATTTTCTAACAACATGTTTTTTATAGTTAATAACTCCCATCCCATGTATTTACGAAGAATATTTACGCTTTTAATTGTTGTATTTAAACTTTGAAAACTAGGACATTCTGAAATTTTTTTATATTCCTTGCTTTCCCATTCTTGTTTGAAACAACTGAAATCACATTCTATAAAAGCATCAAAGTGACTAATTAAATGGTCTATGATAAATCCACTCCTCTATTTTTTAATCTTAATGTGATAACTATTAAACTCCTCTAATATATTAAACTGATTAATTTCTTTCTTTAAATCACTCACTAGTATATTTAAATAATTTTGTGTTATAAGTAAGCTTGAATGCCCTAAAATCTTTTGCAATATCGCAGGATTTCCACCATTTATAATGAATTTTTTAGCAAATGTATGCCTATATCTGTGTATCCCTGTCTTAACCACTCCTCTATCTCTGTTATATTTAACCAAACTACCATTAATTGTTTTTTTATTTAGCTGTTTGTTATATGCAGTACAAAACAAATATTCTTCATTATTCTTGTGCTGTCTAATTTTCAAGTAATCTTTCAATATTTTCAATATAGTTTCGTTAAGTGGAATAATTAGTGGTTTTCTATTTTTAGTCGTATTAATATAAACAACTTCATTTTCAAAATCCAAATCTTTAATTTTTATATTTATAAAACTATTTAATCGGACTGCTGTACTTAGTAAAAAATTTATTATAGTCCAATCTCTGTATTCTACAAAGGAACATTTCTTTAAGTTAGGTTTCTTTAACAATATTTTAAGTTCAGCATCTGAGTATGTTTCTATAGAGGTTTTGTCTACTTTTGGTAATTGAATTTTATATTCTTGAAGATAATCCATTCTCATAAAAAAATATAATATAGTTTTAAAATCCCTCGTATATGTGTAAAGTGATTGAGAATTGATGTTTAACTTTTCATTACAATATCTAACAAAATTATTTACTGTAGTATTCTTAATGTCTTTTATAACCATATCCTTATCTACAAATTTAGTTATTGCTTTATAACCTTCGTTATAGTGTTTAATTGTATCAGGTCTTAGATTTCTTGCTTTACAACTGTCTATAAACTCCTCAAATCCCTGTTCAAATTTAATATTGTCCTCTGCTTGAATCTTTAATTTTTTTGTCATATTATTACATCACCACCTTAAAAAATTGTACAAAAAAAGATACACGTTATACTAAATTAATAGTAAAATAACGTGTATCGCTTTTCTTAAAGTTTTCTATTTATTCATAGCCTCTTGAACTGCAACCGCAACTGCAACTGTAGCTCCAACCATAGGGTTGTTACCCATTCCGATAAGTCCCATCATTTCAACGTGAGCTGGAACTGATGAAGAACCTG
>JBLHPD010000192.1:0-9098 GCA_047624165.1 Clostridium sp.
GACTCTTCTTCTTTAATTAAATTTAATTGGTATTTATGTGAAACTTCAAAGGCGTCTTTTATATCTGTTTTTTCTTGTTCACTTAAACTATTCCAAAAATCTATATTCATAACTGGTACATAAGCTGTGTAAGCATGTGCTGTTAATGTCATATATTTTTGAACTTCATAGAATTTTTGAGAATAAATATGGGCAATGGGATTTTCTTGACCATCAAATACACCAGTGCTTAAGTTTGTATATAGCTCTGCAAATGGTGCTCCTTCAGCTGTTGCTCCTAAATCATTCCATAAATATATATGTGCTGGTACTTGCATTGTACGTAATTTTAATCCTTTTAAATCTTCAGGAGATCTTACCGGGTTTTTACTATTAGTCAAATGACGAATACCATTTTCAAAATACCCAAGACCATACAGACCGTTATCTTCTAATTCCTTAAGCTGAGCTACTCCCCATTCACCTGTAAGTGTACCCATCGCAGCCTCACGTGATGGGAATACATATGGCAATTCTATTAAAGCCATATGTGGAGCTTCATTTGTTAAGAATGAAGATGGCGGCGTCGCAATTGTTAAGTCACCAGTTTTTACTGATTCTACCATTTCGGTGTCGTTACCAAATTGAGAAGATGGATAAATCTCCACTTCAAAATCACCTTTTTTTTCTAAAACTTCTTTAAATTTAACCCACGCTTTATTCATATGAAAAGATTCACTTGCACCATGAGCAATTTTAATAGTTTTTACATCCTTAACACCTGTTTTGCCTTTACTCCCACAAGCTACTAATGTGGATAACATTGCAATCGTTAACATTGATACTAAAATTTTTTTCATTACTTACCCCCCGGAATAATTTATTTTGGTTGTTTGCAATTTTTTTATGTCTCAAGGTTCAAGTCATTACAGCTTTATTAAAGGATTTCGCACTATTATTTGAATAATATAACTATTCATGATAGAATCCTTATAAACAATTTTAAAAACCATATTCATTTACTACACATTTATAGACAACTCTATTAATGTTTGGCAATTCAATTTTTTATTTTTCATAGTCAAGAGTTTTTTTATACTGTTTAATAGCAGCCTCTATATGTCTCCTCATATACATTGCAGCAATTTTGCCGTCATTAGCTTTAATCGCCTTTAATATATCTTCATGAAACGCAATACCAATTTCTGGTCCGATATTTTTATATAATACAGCTTGATGGTTTTGTAAAATTTCAATTAGAATTTCATTGATTTTAATTACAATAGGATTTTTAGTTCCTTTAGCAATGGTATTATGAAAGTTAAAGTCAGCTAAGTAAAATTTTTCAATATCGTCATTATTATTGTTCATTTCATCTAAATAATATTCTAATCTTTCTATATCTTCTTGATCACAGTTATTCATAAACATTCTCACATTCCCATATTCAAAATAAATACGAAATTCTAATACGGATAGCATATCTTTTGGGTTTACTAAAAATATAGGCATAAAAGTATCAGTGTAAGTCGAATCCTCTATATTTCTTACAAATGTACCAGATCCTTGTTTCTTCTTTAGCATTCCTATAGCAACTAATTGGTCTATTGCCTGACGAACAGCTACTCTACTTACCTTTAAATCTTCACCTAATTGTTTCTCTGTCATTATTCGAGATTCAGGTAACCATTCATTCGACTTGATTTTTTCAATTATGAAATTATACACTTTTTCACTAACTTTAGTTTTACTATTATCTTGAACTATCATTTTTATATCTCCCTTAATTCGTCATACAAATTTGAACTATATTTATACTATACTTGCTTATTTATAGTTTGTCAACGTTTTATATATCTTTTTTGTTCAAATTTGTATGACCTTTTCAAAATAATCATATAACTATTTTTCTTTGAGAAATGATATTTGTATTATAAATCAACATTATTTTAAATTTTAGATAATAAACTAAACTTAACTATTTAATCATACATTGGAACAAGCTTTTAGAAAGATACATGATAGCACGAAACTTTCTTGAATTCGAATCAAGGCTGGTAATATCAACAAAATTCATATCGAAATAGATTAATATCAAAAGGAATTCAACAAAGTATGTCACGTAAAGCAAACGCCTAGTCATTAAGTGCAGCCAATATTTTATAATTCCCTCTACTTAACCCCTACTGGTTATCTTCCAGTTATGATTGAACGAAAACACTCAATAGATGAGTTAAGCAGTGGATGCCCTTTGAAGCTCTAGCATATAGATGTTATCCACAGACTTCCACAAGCTGTTTCCTATATAATAAAAAAAACTATACTATTATTTATGCAAATAACAGTATAGTCTATTGTTTAAAATATGTGATTATATTAAATTAATATAATTTTAAATCTTGTTTAATTCTACATATAAACATTCATGAAAAACCATATTGAGTTCATTTTTTTTACCCTTATTTAAAACCTGTGGATCATAAGAACCTGGTTGAAACCATACATTTTTTATTTTACATTCCACAATATCATCTAAAGCCTTTAAAGATAGTGTAGGATTCACTATAACATTTACAGCATCTACCTTCTCTGGTAGTTCCTTTAATGAATGATAAATTTTTACTCCATTTATTTCGTCATATTTAGGATTTATACCATATACTGTATACCCTTTTTCTTTAAGTTGCATTAATATTTTATATCCAAACTTGCTTTCATTTGGCGACGCTCCAATTAACGCCCATTTCTTCATTTTTACCATTTCATCTCTTAATATTTCCATATCTTTCATTTATAATTCCTCCTATATATTAGCATTAACAATTTCATATTACTACCATACATAGTTATTGTCAAATGCTAATTATATAATAACTATGTATTCTTTAACCCATTTACCTTAATCCATTAACCCTAATACAAATATACTATATCCGCATTCAAATATTCTATTTCAGCTTTCACGTGTGTAACAATTACTATTAATTTATCCGCCGAAAGCTTAATTATCTGATCCATTATCTGATTTTTTAGCTCTTCCTCGAGTCCCTTAAATGGCTCATCCATCAAAATAATTCTTTTGTCATAAGCGAGTGCCCTTGCAATTGCTACTCTACGCTTCATCCCACCACTTAACTGTGCTGGTTTTTTATCCTTAATGTCAGTTAATTGCATATCATTCATATATTTTTTGGCCATCGTAAGTCCTTGTTCTCTATCCTTCAAAACTAAACTAATATTCTCAATTGCTGAAAGCCATGGAATCAACCTATCTTCCTGAAACACCATTGAAATGTCCTCTGTAATTTTAACTTCACCTTCATCTGGGTAAGTAAGCCCCGCTATCAAATTAAAAATAGTAGTTTTTCCTACCCCTGATGGACCAAATATACACACTATTCCTTCCTTTGGAAATTCTATAGTCTTCTTCTCGATAACTAGCTCTCCATTAAAGCTTTTACTTACACCCTTAAAGATAATCATACATAATACCCGCTTTTTTAAACAAGAAATTAATTGCTTTTACAAACCCCTTCTCAAATAATAGGCTAAGTATTATTACCACTACAGTCCAAGCGAAGAGATCAACAGTTTCTAGATAAATTTTAGCATTGTATAGATTTCTTCCTATAGTTCCTTTAGACAGTCCGATTACCTCAGCCGCAATTCCTGCCTTCCAAGCAAAACCTATTCCAACATTACAAGCCGCAGCAAAATATGGCATAATGCTTGGAATATAAACCGCCTTTAACACTCTTCTTTTAGGTATATTGAAAACTTTTGTCATTTCTAAAAGTTTTATATCCGTATTTTTAATTCCTTCAGACACATTTTCCCATACCATAGGAAGTACCATTAGAAATGCTATAAAAGCAGATATTCTATAAGATTTTAACCATATTAGAGCAAGTATAATAAATGATACCACAGGCGTTGATTTTATGATATTTAACACCGGTTTAAAAAAATAATTAAGTATTTTAAACTTAGTTGTAATAACAGCTAGTATAGTTCCCGACACTAACGCCAATATTAAACCAACTAATATTCTCACAAATGATATTCCTATTGTTTGCCAAAATAATGCCGTAAAAGATAATTCAACTATACGCATAAAAATATTTATTGGAGATGATATTAGAAGCTCTTGACCTACAAACAGATAAACTAATTGCCATATAAGTAGCCAAATTAATAATACTACTGCCTTCATTACAAATTTACTTATTTTACTTTTTACCCTCGTAGTAAAAATCTTCATCAGGTAATTCTCCCCCTACAGATTTTGGATTTGCTTTAAATAGCACCTCTAAAAACCCACTAGTCATTGACTTCATTTCACTGCCATCAATATAAGTGATACTAGATTTAGGAATAGCGATCTTTGCTGGTGCTGCTTTCATTATATCAAATTTTTCAATTAATACTGCACTTTCATCGACATTATTATTAACATATTTCGTTGACGCAGCGTACTCTTTTAAAAATGAATCTACAACATCTTTATTCTTCTCTAAGAATTCTGTTCGAACAATAATACTTCCCATTACTAGAGCACTTGGATTTTTACCAGATACGTTTTCCCATTCCTTTGTCATATCTAATGCAATCTTAACATTTTTATTTTGCATTAAAACAGATGTTACAAATGGTTGTGGAAGTAATGCGATTTCTATCTCTCCTGCTGCCATTAAGGTCGCAACTTCAGAATGCTCAGCTCTGTATTCCACTTCTACATCCTTTCCAACTATTAGTCCATTTTGTTCCAATACATAATTCAGAACATATTCTGGAGTTGTTCCTTGGCCAGTTGCATATATTTTTTTTCCACGAAGATCAGAAGCCTTTGTAATTTCTACTCCATTAGTTACTATATATAAAACTCCTAAAGTATTGTTAGCGATAATCTTTACCTTTCCTTCAGTCTTTTTGTAAAGTGTTGCTGCTAAATTTGTAGGAACTGCAGCAATATCTACTTGACCTGTAGTAATCATTCCAACTACTTCATCAGGTGCACCTGACAAGTTAAAAGTATAATCATTAGTAGTTTTACCTAATTCATCATCTTCCATAAGTTTTACCATTCCCATCCCTGTAGGACCCTTTAAAGCTACTACATTTGCTTTGCCCCCGACTATTTCTTTTGTACATCCTGTAAACACTGTAAATCCAATAAATAATACAAGTACTAACGCCATAACCTTCTTCATAATAATCCCCTTTCTATAACTCGTTTATATTTTTTATAAATATTAGTTTACCATTTTTTTTGGTTATCCCTTTTTCCTCAACTTTTTATTTATTGTATCCCCTCTTAAATACATTGTCAATATTTTACTAAACTTAAGTTTTCGCAAATTCACGCTTCCATTAAAAAGGAATATAAATTAAGGAATGCAGTTACTTATGCAGGTCACACCTAAAAAGAGCACTAAGACTCATATAGTCTCAGTGCCTTCATAAGGCGGCAGACACTTGTAAAAAAATGTTAAGTTGCCTACCTAATTGCCAAACTACCTATTCAATATTGTCCTTATTTGTTCTTCAGTTTGAACACTTGTTGTGGCTGCTACCACTTTCCCATTCTTGTAATACACTGTAAAAGGAAGCCCACGAAAATTGCTACATTCAGGAAGTTTTTTAATTACATGAGCATGAATAGAATCAAAATCCATATCTCTAAACTCTACTTTAGGATATTCATCCTTTATCTGTTCCATCGCGCTATAAACAGGAAGGCACATTGGTCCCATTCTACCACAGCATATCATCACGTTATCATTACCACTTATCAATTCATTAAAATTTTCTTCTGAATCAATATGTTCTAAATTCGTATCTAACATTATATTCCTTCTTTCTTAATTATTAAAATAATAAATTTACAACCACTGGTACATCATTTTCAATTACTTCTACACTAAAAAGACGATCATTTATTCCATTCATCATAATTATCTGCAAATTATAGCTAATCAAAGTTTAACATTTTACAAGCTATTATGCATCTGACTTTTAATATGATTAATCGTTACAATGTCCTTCATGTTCATGTTCCTGACAAACACTCCCTGTTGATTTCAATTCGCCATTTATATATTTTTGTAATACATCCTCACTTAATCCTTTTGCACCAACTACCACTTCAATACCTTTTTCATTAAATAAATTTTGTGCTGTTCCACCCATACCACCAGCAATTATAAGATTTACATTTAACTCTTTTAAAAATACTGGAAGAAACCCAGGTTTATGTCCTGGATTTGCAGTAAAACTCTTACTTACTGTTTTATCATTCTCTACTTCATATATTGTAAAACCCTCACAAAACCCAAAATGACCACTTACATTTTTTCCATCACTTGCAATTGCTATTTTCATTTATAATTCCTCCCTATTTTATATTTATTAAATTTAACATCTTTACTTAATGTCTTGCAGGACCAGCCATTTTTAATTGTTCTAGTTCACCATTATTATACTTTGAAAGTACTGAACTTATAACTATGTTTCCACTTTTATATGCTTTAATTTCTGATTTTTCAATAATTTCAAAAGCATTAGGCCCAAGGTTGCCTGTAATTATAACATCAACATTTTCATCAACTAACTGATTAGACGCAACAATTCCTGCTCCACCACTAGCTGTTTTACCTTTATTTTGTATAACTTTAATGTCACCACTTTCTGTATCATGAATTTGAAAAAACTCACACCTTCCAAACACTGTATCTAATAAATCTTCACTAGTTTTTCCTGCTGCTGAAATCGCTATTCTCATTATTTCTCCTCCAAATCTCTTATTATACTTGTTACTATTGGCTTAAAAATAAGTTCAAGACTATCATTTATACCTTCATATCCACACTCTGATAAATTGCTTATACTATTTAACATAGGAAGCTCTGCTAAAAGTTTTAAATCCATTTCCTTTAAAAAGTTATTAGTGCTTTCACCATCAAAAAGTTTTATTTCTTTACCACAATCAGGACAAGTTATATAACTCATATTTTCAATAACCCCTAAAACATTAATATTCATCTTTCTTGCCATATTTACAGCTTTTGATACTATCATAGAAACAAGGTCCTGTGGTATAGATACCATAACTATACCATTTATTGGCATAGTCTGCATAACGGTTAACGCAATATCACTTGTTCCTGGAGGCATATCAATTACTAAGTACTCAAGATCTCCCCAAAGGACATCTGTCCAAAACTGCTTAACTACATTTGAAAGCATAGGACCTCTCCAAATTACAGGATCATCTTCTTTTTCTGTCAAAAAATTTAATGACATAACTTTTATACCATCACAAGTTTCAATAGGTAACATACCCTGTTCATTGTTAGTGACTCTTTTACCTTTTAACCCAAGAAGTCTCGGAACACTTGGACCTGTTATATCAGCATCTAATACTCCTACGCTATATCCAAGTTTCTTTAATTGTTTTGCAATAAGAACAGAAATTGAAGATTTACCAACTCCACCTTTACCACTCATAACTCCAATAATTTTCTTTACATTATTTAGAGGATTATTTTCAATCATACAAGTTTCCTTATCCTTTGAACACCCATCATTTGATGGACATGTATTACATTCTGCCACAAAATCATCTCCTAATATGCATATTATAATTTACAGTTATTTTATTTTTTCATTTAGTTTATCCTTACTGTATATGTTCATGACAAACAGTACCTGTTGATTTTAATTCTCCACTTATATATTTTTGTACTGCGTCATCACTAAATCCCTCTGCACCAACCACTACTTCAATACCATTTTCATTAAATAAATTTTGTGCTGTTTCTCCCATTCCTCCTGCAATAATAACATTTACACTTAATTCCTTCAAAAATACAGGAAGATATCCTGGTTTATGTCCCGGATTTGCAGTAAAACTCTTATCTATTGTTTTACCTTCCTCTATTTCATATATTGTAAAACCCTCACAATACCCAAAATGTCCACTTACTTTCTTTTCTTCACTTGCAACTGCTATTTTCATTAATAATTCCTCCTTATATTTTAATAAAATAAATTTATTCAATTATCTCTTAGATGTATATTGGCATTTGCTATTTACAATTATTATATTACTCCTTTTATTAGTTCCTGTCAAATGCCAATTATAATATAAAAAAATACTAAAGGCTTTATCTAACTAATTAGATAAAGCCTTTAGTATATGCTGTAGTAATAAATATTTTTTCACTTTATTAAGTAACTTGTTTTGAATCATACTAATGCCTTTTGACTTCTAGATTACTCACCCAAGGCTCCAATCGCTGTTTTACTCTATAATCATTTATTGCCGCATGTATAACTTCTTCTGCTAAAACCGAGCAATGCATTTTAACTGCTGGAAGTCCGTCTAATGAATCTGCAACGGTTTTATTCGTAATTTCCCAAGCTTCTTCAAGAGTTTTTCCCTTAATAATCTCCGTTGCCATGCTACTTGATGCTACAGCAGATCCACATCCAAAAATCATAAATTTAGTATCCACTATTATATTGCTTTTCACCTTAATAAATATTCTCATTATATCGCCACACTGTGCGTTCCCAACTTCCCCTACACCATCAGCATCTTTAATTACTCCAACATTTCTAGGGTTCATAAAATGTTCCATTACCTTATCACTATACATATTGTTACCTCCATACTGCAAAATTTTTATATAACATAAGCAAGTTTCTATATCTATATTAGCATTTGACAATTTTATATTACTACCATACATAGTTATTGTCAAATGCTAACTATATGAGATAACTGTAAAGTATCTTCTTGTCCATTTTTATATAACTTATTAAATATATCTGTTCAATATCTGTTCAAAATCTGATTTAGGTCTAAATCCAACTATATTTTCTACCGCTTTATCACCTTTAAATACCATAATGGTTGGTATACTTGATATTCCAAATTGATTTGAATTTATAAATTATCAAATGCTAATAACAATTTCGCGAAAAATTGTAAGTTTTAAACTATTTCTATACCCAATTCACATTAATAATAGTATAATTATATAAATATTATGTATTTTAAATAATTCTATATTTTGCTGAATATTAGAAAAAGTAAAATCAAACGGTGTTCAGGT
>JBLHPD010000193.1:0-9074 GCA_047624165.1 Clostridium sp.
GAGATTTTCAAAATTTTACAGACTTGTCAAGCGTTTTATGCAAAAAAAATGGGGGAATTAATAAAAATTAATGATATTAAAAATGAGTAATCACGGGCTCTAAAGAGTTTCCGTGAGAGCTCTATTTTATTAAGGGGGGGGAATTATGAATAAATTTGATGAAGCATTATTACTTTTTAATCAGGGATTTAATTGCTCTCAGGCTGTTTTTTCAGTGTTTTGTGAGGAATTAGGTTTAAATCAAGAAGGTGCGTTGAAAATATCTTCTGGATTTGGTGGTGGTATATGTCAAGGAGAAACATGTGGGGCAGTGACAGGGGCTGTAATGGTATTAGGTCTTAAATATGGCCAATGCAAAGTAGCAGATAATGCGTCGAAAGAAAAAACATATGAAATTGTTAAAGAATTTAGTTATAGATTTAAGAATATTAACGGCACAATTATTTGCAAAGAGTTGCTTGATTTTGATTTAAGTAGAGAAAATGCACGAAAAATTGCAAAGGAAAAAGGATTGTTTACAGATATATGCCCTAAAGTTATTAGAAATGCTGTAAATATTTTGGAAGAAATTTTATAGGTCATTATAAAAATATAGATGGAATATATAAATGACCGTAAGGTAGCAAGCTTGGGAATAGATCCCTCGCTATGTAACCTGCTATCTGGTGGTTTATGTGGAAGGGTAAAAATGTTGTATATTATTTAATTAACCCATTGGGGAATAAAATGGAGGAACTTATGTAAGCACCTCCGAGGTGCTTCAAGAAATTGGAACGTAGTGAAGATTCTTGTTGCTAATTTCTATAGGTTAGGTAAGATGTTAAGGATATTAGTCAATAATTTGGAATGGGGTATCGTTATGAGAATGATGGCAATATTGGTTCTTATTATTTCTGCACCTATAATAATAATTATGTGTGCAATTTTCGAGTTTCTCATTACTACAAATGAAATAAAACCAAATAAGTTAACAAAGTTGTTTTATTCTGATGATGAAAGTTTCATTAAATTTTGGAAAAAAACGAAAGAAAAAGGCATTTTAATGTATACCATTAAAAATGGTACTATGTATACTTCCGTTTATGGAATGTTAATCTTGATTATTCTCTCTGAAGATAATAATAGTATCATGTACGGACGTGAACATATCCCATTATTGGGTATTACTATTATTATATTCAGTTTATTATCTTCCATAATTGGATGGGGTATAGGGCGATATAGATATAATAAATTAAAAGAAAAAGTGACAATATAAAAAACTTTAAAGAATAGTTCTAAATATTCATATTAAGCGTCACAACTATTAAAACCGAATAATCCTCTTAAAATACCGTATTATTCAATCGAATTTTACGGTATTTTTACGTCGTACTTCAAATATGTTTCGGGATAGCCTTGAATAGAAAATATTAATCCTATACAGCAACGGCGTATACAAAATGGTTTCAGCTATAGTTAACCCTTTTCTGCTTTTGTCTCCTGCAAAATCAGCTGGATAATATCTTGCGTAAGCTACGTCTGCTGTAGCTTTTTTAAGTTCATCGTATGTTTTAACTTCCTGTGTATGTTCCAGATTTTTGAGATGGAAAAAACTTTTAAATTACTAAACAAAGATAATAATGGTATAAAGGTATTTGTTTATGGTACTCTTATGAAAGGAAATAGTAATTATGAAAGGTTCTTAGCAGATGCGAATAAAAAGATAAATGGGGGGAATTCTTATGTATTATATTATAATGATACTTCTTTTTCTAAAGCCAAGTCTAAAGAAAGAAGATATAAATGAACAGATTGCGAGAGGGGTAACGGGTCTTATTTTTAGTTGGGTTTTATTTTATGTACTTTGCGTTGATAGAAGTATTTACTTTATCATGGCAGCGCTATGGCTTCCAGCTGTTTTTCAGATGAGTTTTTCATTAGGATCAAAAGGCAAGAATAAAGGGAAATTTGTAGGTGTAATGAGTATATTTTTCTTTTTGAGTGTTGGATATAATTTATATCCATATATTACGGTAGGAGCTAGCAAACTTGCGGTCTAGGTACCTGTAAAAGAAAGTAATGAGGGAGTTTTAAAAGCTGATGCAAGCCATATAATAGTTATATCATCAGAAACAGCTTATTATGAAATGCAAAAAATGATTGGAACTCTTCCAAATCCAAGTATTTATAGTATAGGGCAGTTAGGGATTACTATGACAAAAGAGGGAGCATCATATGTTGCGCCTATAGAGGTAGATGGTTTATTTAGAGCACTTACAAATAGCGAGATTCCAGGTGCAATATATGTTTCAGCAGAAAAGCCTGAAGAGGCAAAAGTAATTAATGTACCGTCAAAAATAGCAGAATCACTTTTGCTAGGAAAAGATTTAGAAAGGTATTTAAGATAGCAAAAACCATCATCAATTCTATTTCAGGCTAATGTAGAACTTGATGATGAGAAGAATCCTTATTATGTAGGAAGCTATGGTCATTATAAATTCGGAAGAAAATTTCCAGTAATTGATGGTGTGCTACTCTATTCTTTTAAGGATCATGTGGTTGCAGATTATAAAGTAGATAAAGTGCCAGAGTGGGTGGATGAGGTTCACCCCTCAGATGTGGCGGAATTATATAACAAGTATTTTGGTACACTTCAAAATGGACTTTTAAACAAAATCATAGCCAAAAAGGGAGTTCATGTACCTACAACTTGGGAAGGCGAAACTCAGGTTCAAGGTCTTAATGTTAATTCTAGAGAAGTTACGGGGGTAATTGACGCCGACGGTAAGATGAAGTGGTTTACGGACCATACTAATACCTCTGAGAATTCTATTACTATGACAGGTTACTCTATGATGGATATGCGAAGTGGTAAAATGATTTATTATAAAACACCGGGTTACATAAATGGAAAAGGAGCTATGAATGCTGTGGATAAAGCTCTTGGTGCAGATAAAGCTAACTGGGCACCAGTTCAACCTCTGTTTTATAATATATTTGGTTCAGAGGCTTGGGTTGTTCCTGTAGTTAACAAAAACGATGGAGCCTTAGTAAAAATAGGAATTGTAGCTGCTAAAAATAGTTATGTAGTGCTTGAAGAGTCAAAAGAGAGTGCAATAGAAAGTTTTAAAAATGCTATATCCTATGGGAAAATAAGTGATGCTTCAAATAAGAATGCTAACAGCGTAGAAGCAAAAGAGAAGATTATAAGTGGTAAAGTATTAAGAATAAACCCAGTTACCGAGAGTGGGAACACTATTTTATATGTGAAGCTAGTAGGTAATAATACGATATTTATGGTTACTAAAGCTGCAGGAATTGATATTGTGTTAACAAAAGAAAATGATGAAGTGGAAATAAAGTATCTTGATATTAAAGATAATAATGTGCTTTCAACTATTGGTTTTAAAAATAGTAATCTTAAATAAAATAGGTAGGTGGTTATTGCAATTTATTAATTATAGAGAGGAAGGTATATTATGAAGTATGATTTTCAAACAGTTATTAACAGAACCAATACTGGTTCAGCAAAATGGGAACAGATTTTGAAATTAAAATCGAGGATGGAAATTATAGCAAAGCATTGTGGCCAGCTGTAATTCGGTGTCTTCAGGATTTAAATGTTCTTGATGATGGTGAGCTTAAGGCATTAGAAAAGTTTAAAGAAATTTCCATTAAAAATAATATTAATGATGTTGTAGGTAAGGTATACCCTATATTTTAACTAAAGACAGTCGGAGAAAAGGTTAAAATGTTATAGTTTTAATCTATATATAATTACTAAATAATACTAGGAAGGAGTTAAAATAAATGATTGGAGCAATAGCTGGAGATATTATAGGTTCTGTTTATGAACGCAACAATATAAAAACAAAGAGTTTTGAATTATTTTCTGAGGGATCAAAGTTTACCGATGATTCGGTCTTGACCGTGGCGACAATGGATTCGATTATTAATGGAAAAACTTTCAATGAAAGTTATAAACAGTGGTTCAGAAGGTATCCTCATGCAGGATTTGGTAGAGGATTTCACAAATGGGGTTTATCGGACATAATGCAACCTTATAATAGTTGTGGGAATGGATCTGCAATGAGGGTAAGTCCGATAGGATTTTACTATAATACTATAGAAGAAGTTTTAGTAAAGCCAGAAGAAAGTGCAATCGTGACTCACAATCATCCAGAAGGAATAAAAGGTGCTAAGGCAGTAGCAGTTGCCATTTTTCTTTCGAAAAATGGTAGAGGGAAAGATGAAATAAAGGATTATATTGAAAAGAACTTTGGATATAATTTGAATGAAAGCATAGACAGCATCAGAAATTGGTATAAATTTGATGCTTCATGTCAAGGAAGCGTTCCACAGTCTATAAGATGTTTTCTTGATTCAAACAGTTATGAAGATACGGTAAGGAATGCTATATCAATAGGAGGTGACAGTGACACTATTGCATGTATTTCTGGTGGAATTGCTGAAGCATATTATAGTGAGATGCCGGAATACATTACTCAAAGAGCTAAAGAATTGTTATCAAAAGAAATGAAAGAAATTGTAGATAAATATTACGACAAATTGAAAAAAAACATATGAAAATATTAAAGATGGAAAATGTAAATTTAAGAAAATAAACAGTTACCTATTTCAACTAAATGAATGTATGGTAACTGTTTTTTCTTAATGAAACTTTTGTACAAATTGTGAGCACTACCCCTATAAGAAATAGCAATTCTATCACTCTACCTGTATATTTCATTTATTGGCCTACTTTTGGGGATGACTATTTAACATAGTTAACAGTTTAAAATATAGCACTCACTTTTATTTTTCACTTTGGGCAAACTCATCTTTTATTCTTCTAAGCAACTCATCATCGGTTAATACATCTATAGCTGTTAATACGCTGGCCCCTAAGGCTTGGATCATAGATTCATAGGCCAAAGGTGTTATACTTGCATTTGCAAATTCCTTTGTATGAGCAGTTATATCAACATTGCTTATTCCAAAATACGGGTGTATAGTCGGTACGACATGACTTACATTTCCTGTATCACTAGAACCAGCATCCCTTGGAGGATATATTTTATCTACTCCCATATCTAGTATCCTTTTCTGATAAACCTGAGATAGGGTTTCATTGGTCACAAGATTATCAAAGGAGAATTCATAATTTGTAATTTCTAGCTTTGCCCCAGTTCCAAGAGCTGCACCATTAGCACAATTTTTCACTTTTTCCACTAGTTCCTGCAGATATATTTTTTTCGTAGCCCTTACATAAAACCTTGCAATGGCTAACGCTGGAATTACATTGGCTGCATTGCCACCTTCTACGATAATGCCATGAATTCTAGCGCTGGGGATTATATGCTGTCTTAATGCATTGATGCTTACAAAAGTGTTAATCGCTGCATCTAAAGCATTAATCCCTTTGTGAGGGGCAGAAGCTGCATGGGCCGATTTCCCCGTAAAGGTAAACTGCAAGGCTTCCATAGCTAGAGTTTTCCCACTAACATAATGTTTATCAGCTGGATGAACCTCTATGACCGCATCTATATCATTAAAAGCTCCTTTATTTACCATTGTTACCTTTGCACCATTTGTCTCCTCGGCAGGAGTTCCATAAACCACAACTTTTCCCGTTAACTCTTTAATTATTTGACTTAAAACAATACCTGCTCCAGTACTGGTAGCCCCTAAAATGTTGTGCCCACAACCATGACCAGTACTTGGTAAGGCATCATATTCTGATAAAAACGCAATGGTAGGTCCTGGTTTTCCACTGTCAAAAGACGCTTTAAAAGCCGTTTTCATGCCTAAATATTCTTCTTCTACACTAAAATTATATTTTTTCAATATATCTACATGAGCAGCACATGCTTTAAATTCTTCATCCCCAAGCTCTGGATTATTAAATATGCATTCGCTAAGATTAATCAGTTCCTCTTTTAACTTCTCTCCTAATACTTTCACTCGATTAATCATCTGATCTATCTCCTTTTCTAGTAATTATTAATTCATTTCTTCTAATTAATTTTCCAATCTTATCTGAAAAATGATCCTTATTAATGACGGACATTTTCTCCTCTCGATTGGGTAATTTAAAATGGTCCTATTTTCATGGCATTGACAATCAACATAATTACGGCTCCCACTCCTAGCCAAATACTCATCAAAGTCCATAGGAATTTAACCCAATTCTCATAGGCTATCTTAGCAACAGATAAAACACCCATTAAAGCAGCTGATGTTGGAATAATAGCGTTTGTAAATCCATCACCAAATTGGAACACCCCAGATAATAAATCCGAAGCCTACAACAATGGTAGCAAGAACAAGACAATGTCTGGGTTTTAAATCAGGAAGATTAGATAGATCAATATGCTGATCTTTTTCACTAATTTCAAGTTCACGAACATTATATCGTCTATGTGTGTTATAAGTATTATGTATCTTTCTAGTATGTTTCAGTGAAAATGTCTGCTATACCCCTAGTTTAAATAAAATTCCACATTTTGAATAATGTTCATTATGTAGATAAAGTTTGTATAATTAACAGTAATATTATTTAAATTCTACAAATTTTTACAATTTCCTTTTTTTCTGAAAAATATCTAAATTTATTTTATAATATTTCTAAATAATGAAATTCAATTTATGGAAATCAGAGAGTATTCATGAAGGAGTTTCTAATAATAAATGGGATAGGTCAAAGTGGTTTGTAGTTTAAGGAAATGAAACTGAATTAAGGTAATTTATTAATCACATTATAAGAAAATAAATAACTAAAAATATAATAATGAGGTGACAAAATGAAAGTATTAATAACAGGTTTTAATCCATTTGGAGGAGAAAAAATTAATCCTTCTTTCGAAGCAGTAAGAAAATTAGAAGATATAATATCTGGTACTGATATTGTGAAGGTTGAAATACCCACTGTGTTTAATAAATCTATTATGGAACTAGAAAAGGTAATAATTAAAGAAAATCCAGACATTGTTATTTGTGTTGGACAAGCGGGAGGTAGATTTGATTTAACCATAGAAAGAATTGCAATTAATGTGGATGATGCAAGAATTCAAGATAATGAAGGAAATCAACCAATTGATAGTGCAGTTTTTGAAGATGGGGAAAATGCATATTTTTCAACGCTTCCTGTTAAAGCAATGGTAGAAGAAATCAGAAAAGGAGGGATTCCTGCCTCTCTTTCTAATAGTGCAGGTACTTTTGTATGTAATCATCTAATGTATGGATTGCTTTATTTAATTCATACAAAATACCCAACAATAAGAGGTACTTTTATACATGTTCCATTTATTCCAGCACAAGTGATGAGTAAGCCTAATACTCCATATATGGAGTTAGAAAAACTCACAGAAGGGTTAACATTAGCAATAAAAGCAGCAATTGAAAATAAAGAAGATTTAAGAACAGTACTTGGGGAAATTTGTTAGAGAATATATAATTTGAATATAAAAATTATTTAATATATATAAAATAAGCTTGGGAGTAAATTTCTCGCTAAGTAACTTGCTATATGGTGGTTTATGTCGAAGGATAATGATCATAGGAAATAACTTTTAGACATCCGCTATGATCATCGGTGTGTTTATTGCTACATTTATAGCAAACATAAGTTGTCCATTTCATTTCCAACTTATGTAAGCACATCCGAGGTCATAGCCATCAAGTTAAGGGAAATATCTTAACATTTCCCTTTTAATCATAACATTTTTAAAAAAATAATTTACGAAAACAGAGTGAATTAGACCAAATTTTGGGTCTTATTCCACTCTTTGTTTTTTGTTTTTATGTTAAATATTATATAATTAGTTAAGATATATAATATTAAGTAAATATATATAAATAAATGTAATATTAAACCTTTATTGGGCATGGCTTGAAACGAGCATGATTGTGAATAGAAAATTCAGAAGAAAAATTTTAGAAATAAAAAATGTTTTTGCTGAAAAAGAAATAAGAAATATCGCTTTCAAAACCAAGTTCATTCAAAGAGAAAGTAAATTTAACTCAATTAAATTCCTCAAATTATGTGTTTTTAGTGATGATGGTTTATGCAAAAATAGCTTATCTAAACTATGCACCTTAATTCAAAAAAACGAAAAAACAAGTATTACAACGGAAGGTTTAAATTTAAAGTTTAATGCAAAATCAGTAGAATTTTTAAAAGAATTTCTATTAAATCTTCTATCAAAGCAGGATAATATGTTCGAAACATTTTAAATGATATTTTCAAGAATGGAAGAAAGGCTAAAAGAAATTCAAAACTAACATCCAAAGAGATTTTGAATTTAATTTAACCTAAATTAGTCTTATAATATTACAAACCATAAAATGACAATATTATTCTTAAATTCAAATCATTGAATTGTAATAATGTTGTTTATTTGCTGTCTAATAAATTAATGTCTAATTCCAAAAGGGTCCAATTAAATATTTTTTTAAGAAATATATCTATAACCAAATGTATCAGGATAAATATATTGCTTTTCAACCCAGAAAATAGGGGCTAACCTGTTAACTTGATGGCTATGACCTCCGAGGTGCTTGAAGAAATTGGAATGTAATGAAAATTTCTTTGCTGATTTGGCCTTACTTGATGCAGGTCAGGGAGCACAATATAGCCATGTAGGGATGCCAACAACCGCACATGGATATATGGACGGTGGAGTTGTAGCATTGAAAACTATTCATGAAAAAGTCAAGTCTTATGGAGGTCAGGTTATGTACGAAACACCTGGAGAAAGCCTCATAAAAGATGCAAATGGTAAAATTACTGGTGTTGTTGCTAAAAAAGCCGATGGTACAGAATTAAGAATCAATGCAAAATCAGTAGTATTGGCTACAGGCGGATTTGGTGGAAATGAAGAGATGATGAAAGCGGAATTCGGCGAAAAGGCTGGTACTGGACTTATAAAAACAGCAACTGGAGATGGAGTATTCGGTTTTAGTAGTTGTAACGCTTTACAAGAATATTTTGAATTAACATCTAATCTTCTAATTCGCTATACCTAAAACTTTTTACACACCATAAAAATAGAGAAATTAATAACCCAAATATACCGTAAAGTTTTATCACT
>JBLHPD010000194.1:0-9069 GCA_047624165.1 Clostridium sp.
TTTGGCGAAATAAATTTCTTAGTTACAAAAACCTTGAAGGCAAGATTAAAGAATTATCTAACTGATAAACCTAGCAAGTCTGAAACATATAAACGATTATATGGAAAATACAATGGTAAAATTAGAACCATTCAAAAAATAACTATATTCCCCATATATGGATGCAGAACTAAACCACCTATGTGTTTTAGCCAAAACATCAATAACTATACAATAGAAGGCAGGCAACTTATACACAAAAAACTAGGTAATTTCAAATACCTAATAGAACACTTGTTAAGAAGTAGCCACGACTCACAATCTATTGAGTATAATGATAATAGGATTTCATTGATAGCAGGGCAACAAGGCAAATGCTATGTTACAGGCAATCAATTAGAAATAGGGAATATGGAATGTCACCATAAGAAAGCAAAATTCTTAGGGGGAACGGATGACTATAAAAATCTTATGTGGATAAGCGAAAAAGTTCATAAACTCATTCACAGTACGAAACAAGAAACCATTGAAAAATATCTAAAGGTGTTGCAATTAGATGATAAAGGTTTAAAACGTGTTAATTCTTTAAGAAAGCAAGTAGAAAATTTAGCTATTTAATCACGTAATATAAATTTGTTGGACTGCGGAATGAGCTGGAAACTCTCACGTTCCGTATGGAGTGGGGGAAAACTCGGAGATAACTTCAAAGAGTTACCTATCACTAAAGTCTTATAAATTTAAAATATCTGATTTTATAAAATTATTAGGGGTGCAAAATCAATCTAAATATACTGAAACACCTAAAATAACTAAGGAACTTATGAAAAAAGTATTTGAAATAGAAGAAGATGATACTCTTATTCAAACTGCTTGGTTAAGCTCTGCAATTTACAAAAGGGGAACTGGTATGGTAGAGCTAGAATTTTCGCCTAGATTAAAGCCATATATGTTACAATTAAATACGTTATTTACTCAATATAAACTAGGAAATATCCTTTCAATGAAAAGCAAATACTCTCCTAGAGTATATGAGATTGTAAAGTGTAATGAATATAAAAAACAAGGATACATAGAAATTGATATTGATGAACTAAGAAAACTACTGAGATGTAATAAAATATATCCCTTATATGCTGATTTTAAAAGAAAAGTAATAATTCAAACACAGAAAGAATTAAAAAAATTAAGTGATATAAACTTTGAATTTGATGAAATAAAGACCGGACGGAAAGTAACTTCAATTAAATTTTACATAATCAGTAATAAAAATACGTGTAAAAGTGAAATAGCAGCTACACTCGCAGAGCCTAAAGAAAAGCCACAACAAAACATTGACCATATTAAAATTGTAAAAGAGATTATAAAAGAAGAAATATTAGACCTGGAGGCACAAAGCATATTGAATAGTGCCAATGGAGATATAAATATAATCAAAGAAAAATATAGATATTCTCAAAGAGTAGCTAAAATTACAAATCTGGTTGGGTGGCTTATTGATGCAATAAAAAAAGATTATCAGCCGCCTATAGGCACGTTTAAAGTTGATAAATTCAATGATTATGAACAGAGGAAATATGATTTTGATAAATTGGAGAAGGGATTACTCGGATGGGATAAATGAATATTATATAAGTATTTTAGAATAATCAAGGTGTAGCCAGGGTGGTTATATCTTGATTATTTTTATTTTTAAAAAAAAGTGCAAAATTTCTGGAAGAGCATATATATTCTGTGAAGTGAAAAAAGAAAGGAGTGAGTCAGTATGGCAGTAGTATCAACAAAGGTAGCAAGCTCATTAAAGCTTACTATGAAAACGGGAGTTGACATCAAAGGTAAAGACACTTATGTAGTAAAAAGATTAAGTAATCTAAAAGTTGCTGCATTGGATGAGGACATTTTTGCTGTAGGAGAAGCTATCTCAAACATCAAAACATATCCCCTATTCGGACTAGATAGAGAAGATCAGTTTAGTTTAGTTAGAGAATAGTTTAGACGTGCAGGATAAATAATTTAAAGGAGGAAAAGTGATATGCATAAATTAGTTATGAGATTTTTAACAGCTACAGAAGGTAAATATTTTACTTTAACTGTAGATGACATTAAAGCTGATGGTGATGGAGTTCCAACTGTAACAGATGCAGAGGCGAATGCGCTTATGGATTTGGTTATTGAAAAGAATATATTTGTATCTGTCAATGGTAGTTTAATTGGCAAGAAAGATGCTAAGATAATTACTACAGATACTAATGAAGTTGAGATAGCATAGTAAAAAGATTCCACTAAGTAGAGCTTGGTGGAATCTTTTTTTATTTGAATAATTGTGAACCTGTAGGGAGCAGTCTTACTGCTTTACTTTTAGTGGGTTCATTCTTCATCTTCCCACAATATTACCTCTAATAATATTTGTGTTACATGAAATAAGATTATAGATAGTGAATTTAATTATGTAACACAGTAATTATTATAATGCAGGTGGTTTTGCCTATAGTTATATTAAAACAACTATAAGGAGACCAAATGGAGTATAGGGCACGGTTTTTGCCCTATATGGAATGCGGTAGTTTATTTGATAAGTATAAGTTAATTATAGGTTTCTGAGGTATTGCGAAAGTTATAATTTATGAGAGCAAACTTTGCCAGGTACCTTTACCTACAATTCCATCCGCCACTAATTTATTGTTTTTCTGATAGACCTTAACAAGGCGCGCAGTTTCATTTCCATAAAAACCATCGATAGAGCTTCCAGCTCTCCACTGGATATATCTTATAGCTATTTTGTATCCAGTAGATTTGAGGCTACACAGAGGCCTTTCCATAATACTTTTTACTGCAGATAATATTTCAGGTCCCAATATTCCATACATAGAAAGATTAAGTATGTCCTGAAGTTTTTTAATTGCGCTTAAGGTTAGTGGACCAATGAATCCATCCATAGATAAAGCATTATTATTTATGTCTTTTATTTTCATAATGTTTAAGCATTTCTGTAAATACTTAATATCTTCTGCAGATGTGTTTTTAGAGATTTCAGATTTAGGAGCAGCATCATAAATATAAAGTTTATTTTGCTCAATTATAGATATAAGGTTTTTAGGGTACTCACTATCCGTGCAGTAACCTGAATTATAAACGTTCTGGCAGGCCTCCTTGTATCCAATAGATGCTATTACAGATTTGTACCTGGTGAGGTTTAAAAGCTTTCCATGGTCAAGTAAGCTATCAGCTAGAGAGTCATATTTTCTAAATTTGCACACCATGGGGGTTTTAACTCCATTTATAAATTCGTGGGTGTTAAGCTCTTGGACTTCATAGCCGCAACCGTTTGTCCATTTGATGCCGAAGACGTTGTTGCCTTTAACATATTGTAGCCAGCCTGTTTCTAATATTGCTTGGGCAATGGTTAAAGAGGGAAGGATATTGTATTTTTCATAGGATAGCAGTGCTCCTGGGATTAGGCTTTTTATTATTTGAGTTTTGTTCATGGGTGAGTCCTCCTTTGGGGTTTTAACTTATATATATGGAGGAGGAGGGAGATTTTTTAGAGTTGGAGAAGATTATTTTCAGTTCAGGACGTATGTTTTAAATAGCATATATAGTATTACAAAACATCTTGTTTAATAAAAGGAAAAAGCCATCTGGGCTCAGATGAATTTTTCCTTTTGGTTCAATGTAATTTTCATTATGTTGTATGCCGTTTGATTTTAATGCGATAACAATAGATTGAAGGATCATTCACTATAACACTTTATTATGTTGTATGCTTTTATTGTATATATAAGATTGAATGAGAGTATGGAATAGTTTAGGATCAAAAAAATGACAACGCCGTGAAGTTTTGGTTTTACGATGTTGTATCTTTGATTGAAATATATTTTAAAGAATTGTAGATTATAATATAGAATAAGATAATTAAGCAAGTATTTTGTGTCGTACTCGCAAAATGTTACGATAAAACTATTTAATATAGAGGGTAAATTAAATAAGGAAATAAGCTACACAAATACATTGTGTAACTTTCAAAACACTCAAAATCCGTATTAATAATATATTTTGCCCCTAATATACCCTTTTGGCGGGATAGGTAAAACTACCCTTATTGAATTATAATTAATGCTCTTTGTAACATTCGCTCTAAACAATAGAAATAAGCAGAAGGTTTAACACTACATTCTGCTTATTTCTATTTTACAATTTTTTAAAATTTTTGACTCCCTTAATTCAGCTTTCAAGAACGTATTTTTGTAATGTTTCATTTACTTTTGATTTTAATTCTTCTTTTATGATAAATTCAAAACTTTTATTAGTTTTGAAAAATGTATTGACTTCAAATCGAATAGTAGTTGGTAATATCCAACTATAACTTTGAACTTTAGGCCATTTATAAAATTTTCTAGAGCCATATATCCCATTTTCTCTTATTCCTGAACTATGTAAAACCCCTATTAGATTAAAAATTAAAATTTCAATCAAAATTATATTCCTTAAAATATTAATATAAACGTTATTCCTATAGTTTAAATACCCTAATATCCCCAAAGCTATAATCATCAAAGCCAATAATATAATCAACACAACCCCACAAATGGCCGAAAATTTACTTTTTTTTGCTTTTATAATAAGTTTTCCATGATGGATTACTGTATATAATTTTATTATGATTGTTATTAAAACAAAAATAATCATAATAAAATATATTTTTATAATGATATCCATTTATATCCCCTCCGAAAAATCTATTTTTTTATCAATAATCCTACTTTAATTATAACATTTTATTAAAGGTTGGAAAGATTACCGCAGATTAAGTTCTTCTGCAAATCTATTAATTTCAATCATGTTTGATATTTGATAACGTTCATTTGTGCAGCTTGTGACCGCTTATTTTCAAAAGATTAGGTAAAATTTAGGTAGGACATCGGTTTATCTACTCCTTTATGGTTTTCTCGAAAATTACCTTATTCAGAGTTACCGATGCCTTTATCTTTTTAATATATACTTTGGTTCACTTTATTTTACTCTATCTAAAAATCTTGCATCTTATTAATACTATCAACCTTTTTAATAAACTGTAAAGTGTTCATAGCTGAGTTTATAATAATACGATCCTGTACATGACGTATTCGCATAAAATCGCTCACTATATTCATAGTCACTGGATCCAGCTGTCCAAGTTGTCCATTTACAACCCAAAACAAGGGTATTAGTATTTATTGCCTGAATAACATCTTTAATAGCTATGGCAACTCCTGCCAATCCTACCATAACTGCTGAATAAATGTTAATAAAGCCGAGAGCAGTAGTAAAGGCAGTATACGTAAGGACCCCTATAGCTTGGTTTAAAAGAAGATTCTGTTGTCCTGAATTAAGATAATTGCTATAATCAGAAGACGTTAAACCACCATATGGAGAAAAAGATTTCACACTTTTCCAAACTGTTCCGGCTGGAGTAACAGCTATATTCGTATCCATCTGATTTACTTGAGACACTTCAATTTTATGACCATCAATTATAAGACTGCCGTCCTTCGTATAAGAAATCACATTGCTTTTTTTTCCATCACTAGCAATAATGGTTACACTTTCATTATTACTGTTTTTTATAATTACTTTTTCATCAATATTATTATAGCCTAAGATATACTCGTTACCACTTGTCGTCACATTAACTTTTTTAATGATTGATGTATCTACACATTTATCTAATACATCAATTTCCGATTCAATTTGAGAAGTCTCTTCTCGTGTAAGAACCTTATTTGTCAAAGTAGAAGGTTTTATTGCATAAGATAAGCTAGCGGCGTTTGCTGCTTTAGCAGGGAGCAAACATCCTAATAAAGTAATACTTAGAACAAGAGATAAATTTTTTAAGCTGGTCTTAATTCTCATGATTAACACTCCTTTTTCTTTTTATTTGATTGTTTTGACAAGAGGTAGATGTTTAATAAACTTCCTAGGGTAAAAATAACTCCATATAAAGCCAGCCAATTACAATTCTGATAGCATAATTTAACCCCCTAAAGAATAAAACATCCTCATTATGTACATTAGATAAAGTTCTTTTAAAAAAGTTTCACACTTTTTGAAACTTTTTCTATTTTTTTTTATCTGATTTATATAAACCATTTAGAAAAATCTAAAAATATTTATATGGAGGGGAAATTTATGAAAAAAATATTATCAATTTTAATGTGTACTGTTTTAATTACTGGACTTATGTCTTCAAACGTTTTTGCATCTTCTATTAATGATATCCCAGATAAAGAGGTAAGCCATAGCGAGATGTTCTATTCTAATGATAATTATAACTTAAATATTGACATTCAAAATACAACTAGTGATTATTTTACTAAGTGGGGAGCTTCTATCGCTCAGTCAAATACAGGATATATTAGAGTAAACGGATTAACGGAAAGTTATATGAGTGTACCTACTATAGGTTACACATTGTATGTTGAAAAATATGTGAACGGATATTGGAATACAATTAAGACATTCACGTATAGTTTAAATAATACTGATCTAGCTACAGCTAATCATAGTTTAGCTGTAGCATCTTACAGTTATTATAGAGTTAGAAGTACAAATTATATAGTAAATAACGGAGTAACAACATCCAAAACTTCAATAACTAATGATATATTTATATTTTAAAAAAAGCCCTCAAAAGGGCTTTATTTTAATAATCCAGTTATTTGTTTCATTTGAGTATTTGTGAAATTATATGGCATACGTACTTCATTCTTTATATTATGATCAAACCAAATCATCATTTTAAAGTTTTTATTATCAGTAGCTAATTTTATCTTTAACTTATTAATAATTATATCCTCAGTACTTAGTTCTGAACTCATAGAAAGTGTTACTTCTTCATTTTCCGATACAGTACTTTGACTAATTCGAATTATTTTTCCTGTATTATTTGTATACGCTTGATTAACACTAAAGTAATCACCCATAGCTTTTACAAGTTTTACAGTTTCTAACTTATAATCATCAGGTATATATTTCGGTATCAAAAGTTCAAAAGGTACCTCTTTTTTAGCCTCATCTATTGATAATATCTTTTCTATCTGATCTGCACTACTATTTGATTTTAATACACTATTATTTAGCTTATTATCTAAGCCATCATTTGTACTAAATTTAATATCTTTAGTAGATCCTCTTAATTCCTCAAATATTTTTATAATGTTAAATTTAAAAGCAGTTACCTTTGGAATTGATGAGACAAATGTTGAAAAAAGTATAATCAATGTAAAACTAGCCACCAAAGCTATCTTTTTTGATATAGAAGATCTACTATTTTTTTCTTTTAAATTGCTATGAAATTTATTCGTTATGATATTAAAATCAGGGATCTCTATATTACAATTCATATCCATTTCCATTTCGCTATTAAATTCTGTATACGTATCTTTTATAATTCTATCTATATTATCCTGCTTCATATTATCTTACCTCTTTCTATAACCGCTGCCGCAACTTCAAACGATGCATCAGCACATATAAGATGGGTATATATCTTTTTTTTTGCTCTTTTATGTTTTGTTTTAACGGTGTTTTCATTTAAGTTTAGTATCAACGCTATTTCATTTAAGCTTAAATCATAATAATATCTCAAAAAAATTATTTCTTGATCAACAGAATTCAACATTTTAATAGATTCTATTACCTGCTTTTTTATTTCACGTTTTATCAATAATTCTTCTGGAATATCTTCTGAAGAACCCCCTAATAACTCTAAGTACGTATCTTCACTAGGAATTTCCCTATTATATTTTCTAATCCATGATAAACTCTCATTCTTTGCTATGGTAAAAATCCATGGTTTAAATTTTTTTATATCTTGAATTGTATCAAATTTTTCATAAGCTTTCATTAATGTCTGTTGAAGTATATCATCAGTTAAATTTTGATTTTTTATAATAGAATATATAAATTTATATAACTCTTTATATACTATAGAAATCTGTTCCTCGAAATTTTTTTTTCTTATATTAAGCTTAAATATATTAATAAAATTCATTATTCTTCTCCTTGAGTTAATAATATATATGAGAGAATTTCAGCAAAAATTTTCAAATTAAAAAACTCCTCATATTTTTAATTTTAATTATAAATAGTTCTACAATTTTTATACATATCCTTTTATATATTGCAAATTTTCAAAATTAAACTAAATAAACACATAAAAGTATTAATTATTAAACAAAAAAACTAACGAAAGTAACACAATGGTAATTGTGTTACTTTCACTTTGAGTCTATTGCTCATTCCTTATTTTTTTCAATTTGAATGTAACATAACGTGTTGACTTGTTACGTTCAATGTATTATAAATTGATAATTCTAATACAAGGACGTCACAGTCAAAGGCTAGTCCATAACAGATTTTCTCCTTCATGCTTCATGCGAAAATCTGTTATGGCACAAGCTCTTTCACCGCTCCTGGTCCAAAAGGAAACTTTGGACAATCTTACTCACTGCTTTGAAGTATAATAATCTATCAAGTTACCTGTTACATAAACATTCATTTTTCTATTTAGACTTACCGGCAGTCAGTAAACTTGTCCAAAGTAAAGAAAACAATCCCCCTTCCCCCAGGGGTAATAAGTCCTGCTGCATTGCAGCAGGACTTATTTTTATCTTCTACATACTATTATTTAAAAAATCAATATTTTTGCCAGTATTTTGATACTAGTTATATTTTAAATTAAGTTTAGATTTAGTTTATAATAATACATATATAATAATTTTATTTATATATGTATTATTCTTAAAATTAATAGTACAACCAGTTTTTATTTTTCAGGAAATAAAGAGGGGTTATTGGCTGTATTTAGTGTGGAGGTTTATTGAAACCAATAACGGTTTTATCATAAAATAGCAGCTCGTAAATTTTGAGATACTGATTAAATTTTAATAGAGCTATTTTAATGAAAACACGAGCTTTATTATGGTGAAATTCTAAGAAAGTTACCACGAGTGGTCATTATTAATAGAATGACAAGTTTAGGAATAGATCCTTAAAAAGACCCACTATGGTGGTTTATAATAATTTAAAATACGAAATGAGTATTAATGTTAGTAT
>JBLHPD010000195.1:0-9043 GCA_047624165.1 Clostridium sp.
CTCAGACACCTTTTTTTTCCAAAAGTGCCTATTCTATAGGTACCAAAATACTTAGACTTCTCAGACTTTCTTTTTATTTTGATCTCTTTATATTGTTTTATTTTCCACTGGTTTGTTTTCCATTGGTTTATTTTCCGTTGGTTTATTTGCCATTAACATATTTTCTATTGATTTATTCTCACCATTCTTAGTCATTTTTAGCATTTCAGCTATAGCTGCTATACTACCCAAACTAGACAATGTCTCATTGGGAAGTATAAGTTTATTAGCTGGATACTTAGCCATTTCTTTAAGAGCTTCAATTTGTTTTAATGCTATTACTGTTTCATTTGTACCTGACTCTATAATAGCTATATTAATTTTTCTTATAGCCTCTGATTCTGCAATTGCAATAGTCTGTATAGCACGAGCTTTACCTTCTGCTTCAAGAAGTTGAGATTCCTTCATTCCTTCTGCATGTCTAATATTCGCTTGTTTTTCAGCCTCAGCATTTAATATTTGAGCTTGTTTATGTCCTTCTGCCCTTTCAATTAAACTTTGTTTTTCACCTTCTGCTGTAAGTATAAATGCTCTCTTATCTCGCTCTGCTCTCATTTGTTTTTCCATAGCATTTTGGATTTCAGTTGGTGGAACTATATTTTTAATTTCTACAGATAATATTTTTATTCCATAAGCATCTGTAATTTCATCAATTATCTCAAGAAGCCTAGAATTAATTCTATCTCTTCCTGATAATACTTCATCTAATGTCATATCTCCCACAATATTTCTCATGTTGGTAATAGTTGAATACACAATACCTGATTTGTAATCCTCAATATTGTATACTGCATCTCTTGAGTTAATAACCTTATAAAATATAACATTATCAATTGATATATTAACATTATCTTTAGTTATAACATTCTGTGGTTGTATATCTAATATTTGTTGCTTAGTAGAAATCTTTCTTCTAACATAATCTGCAAATGGAATTGTTAAATGCCAACCTGGCTGGAGTATCCTCTGAAATTGACCAAATCTTTCTACGAGCATCACTGATCCGGTATTAACAATTTTAATAGATGATAAAATCATAATAATAACTAATATCAATAAAAACAGTCCAATAAACGTTCCTATTCCAATATCCATTTTAAATTCCTCCTTAAATTTTAATTAACTTATACTTTAGATATTAATAATTTATTCCCTTCGATACCAATAACTTGAACCAAGTCACCTTTTTTTAAAGGTTTTCCCACATTTTTTACAGTCCAATAAATTCCTTGGAATTTAATGTTTCCTTTTACATCAATATCTTTTGTTATTGTAATCTCTGATCCGATATAACCTTCTTCCATAGTCAATGTTTTTTCCACTGTTTTTTTTATGGTTTTCTTAACTATAGGATAACCAATGGCCATAAAGACTGCACTTACTGCTCCAAAAATAATTGCTTGAATAACTAGTGTTGCATTAAATACAATAGCAAGTATCGCTGCAATTGCACCTATAGCAAACCATACAAACATAAAACTACTAGTTGTAATATCAATAAACAAAGCTAATGCTGCTACACTTACCCATAATGCCAACTGCGCCCAAACCATGTTATATCCTCCTCTCAAAATAAATTACTAATCTACACTTCTTAATTATATATCTTTTTTTCCGTTAATAATACAATCCTATTGTATTATTAACAAATTTTGTTATTATATCTTGCCAAAAAAACTGTTTATATAAAAAAATGACATCATTTCTTTTTATATTGTTAATATACTATTATATTATATATTTTAAACTTAATAAAGTTTAATTTAAGCATACTATAAGTCGCTGTATACCTTCTTTATGTTAAACCCTCACTATTCCTTATGTTTACTCTCATTATATCGATTATTGAACTTTTAGTATAATAGATAATAATAGAGAATAATCAATAATAATAAATAAAAGTTAATACCTAGCATTAGTGTAAAATAACAGGGTACAGTTAATACTATTTAGACAATGGTAAAATAATCATTAACCATCCCTACTAATATAAGTAATATAATGATATAATTTTAGTGAATATTTGTTATTTACAGTCAATTTTGCATATACTATATTTGAAAAACCAAAGAAAGGTCGTGAATTAGTTTGGAAACTTCTTTTATAAAGGTTTCTGCCGCTTGTCCAATAGTAAATGTGGCAGATATAGAATTTAACTTAATTAACATTCAAAGTTGCATTAACCAAGCTTGCGAGGAAAACTCAAAATTTATTGTTTTCCCAGAGCTTTGCACAACTGCTTACACTTGTGCTGATTTATTTTTACAAAATGAGCTGATTGAAAAATCTGAGATAGCAATTAAAACACTCTGTGACTTTTCTAGAAGCAAAGATATATTAATTGCGGTAGGTTCTTCGCTACATTTTAATAACTGTCTATATAACTGTGCTTATGTTATATTTAACGGCAAACTACTCGGAATAGTGCCAAAAAGCTATATTCCAAATTACTCTGAGTTTTACGAAAAAAGGTGGTTTACTGAAGGTCTTGGCCTCATAAACAAAACTGTGAATTTATCTTTTGCAAAGGGCATCCCTTTTGGAACAAATTTATTATTCACTTGTGGAAATATTAAATTTGGTTTTGAGATTTGTGAGGATCTTTGGGTAACCATTCCTCCAAGCAGCTATTTAGCTCTTCAAGGTGCAAATATAATTGCTAATTTATCCGCTTCTAACGAATCAGTTAGCAAAGCTGATTACAGAAGATCCTTGGTTTCATCACAGAGCGCAAGATGTATGTGTTCTTACTTATATGCATCAGCAGGGGTTTTTGAATCATCCACAGATTTACTCTTCAGCGGACATCTTTTAATTAGTGAAAATGGTATACTATTAAAAGAAAATGATAGATTTCAAAGAGAAAATGAAATTATTACTTCCATTATTGATATAGGTAAGTTAAATAGTGAAAGATTAAAAAATATCAGTTTTAGAAATAGCACTCCTATATGTCCATATGACGTGTGCGAAATTCCTTTTAAATTTTCGAACTTAAATTTCGGAGTTTTTGATAGGTATATTGATAAGCATCCTTTTGTACCTTCTAATAAATACGAGCGTGAAGTACGTTGTGCTGAGATATTTAATATTCAATCCTCAGCCCTTGCTAAAAGATTCTCATATACTGGGCTTAAGAAAGCTATCATTGGGATCTCTGGCGGGCTTGATTCAACTTTAGCACTACTCGTTATAGTTAAAACCTTTGATAAGTTAAAAATACCAATAAAAAATATTGTTACTATAACTATGCCGGGTTTTGGAACTACAGATAGGACCTATCAGAATGCAATAAATTTATGCAAAAATTTAGGTACAGATCTTAGAGAAATTAATATAGTTGATGCATGCCTTCAGCATTTTAAAGACATAAATCATCCAGTTGAAAAACATGATGTAACCTATGAAAATGTTCAAGCAAGAGAAAGAACTCAAATTCTTATGGATGTTGCTAATAAGGAAGGTGGATTATTAATAGGTACTGGTGATTTATCAGAGCTTGCTCTAGGTTGGTGTACTTATAATGGAGACCATATGTCTATGTATTCTGTAAACTGCTCAGTTCCCAAGACTTTGGTGAAATATTTAGTTAGATATGTAGCAGATAAAGAATCCTCAAAGGAAGTTACAGATATACTTTTAGATATCCTTGACACTCCTATAAGTCCAGAACTTCTACCTAGTGATAAAAATGGAGAAATCGTTCAAAAAACTGAAGACATAGTAGGCCCATATGAACTACATGACTTCTTCCTTTATTACTATATGAAGCAAGGCGCAACTCCTTCGAAAATATTATTCTTAGCGAGTGAATCCTTCAAAGATGATTACAGCAAAGAGGAAATAAGTAAATGGTTAGATAAATTTATAAAAAGATTCTTTACTCAACAATTTAAACGTTCAGCTCTTCCTGATGGTCCAAAAGTAGGCTCTATAAGTGTATCCCCAAGAGGAGATCTTAGAATGCCATCAGATGCTAGTTATAATTCTTTCCTTTAGGAATTATTTAAGCACATAACAACTATCTATTGTTATGTGCTTAAATTGTTTGTTTAATTCTATAAGAGCCTATACCCCACATTGAATATGTTTTTCAGCAGATTAATCCCATGTTTCGTCTCATGTAAGGCACCTTAATTGATTGTTCATTTTTATAAGCAAAAAAAAGTATATATTACGTATAATGCATTTGAACAAGCTTTAGAACTCCATATTTACTTTTACTTGATTTGCGTTAAGAAAAATATATGTTTGAGCATAGCGAGTTTATATTTTTTAGCAAATCAAGTAAAAATAAATTTAGGAGTTCTTAGCAAAGTGAATGCATTAGTAGTAATATATACTTTTTTACTTATAGATGTCCACGATTAACCCTGAAATTTCATCAACAGTATTTGCTATATCAAGGTTATCTTTTTCTTGACTTAATAACATTTGCGTAAGTTCTTCTAGCTTAGTGTCTACAATATTTACCGTTATAAAATATTGTGTTTGCCAAAAGCTAATATCCTTTTTAACCTCAAACATATGCTTTAAAACAGATTCCAAATATTCTTTAATTAAATTTTTATATGCTTTCACATCTGCAAAGCATTTTGTAATACTTAATCTATTTCCCTTCTTTTTTATGTCATCCATCATATCCTTTAGCTGCTGCTCTGATTTATGTTGCCTAGCAAAGCTAAAATTTTGAGAAAAATCATTTTTATTAGTTATAACTTTTTTATCAGATGAAACAGGTGAGTTTCTTCTAGATCTTGATATTTCCATAATTTTTTCCGCCTCCACTAAATTCCTTGTTTATCTATATTAATTTTTCTAAAAGTTTATAGTCTAAATTATATAAAAATATATATATTCTTATTATAACGAACTTTATGCAAAAAAATAGCCACAAAAGAAATTAATTTGCCAATTTTTTATTATATAGTATAATTATATGGTAAATATTAATGGTTTTAAATATAGGTTAATTCAAAGCTCCATAGGAGATGCTTAGACTACGCTATGTACTATTTCTATATATAACTAAAAAAATTAAAATTTAGAGGTGATTACATGAAAAAATTACTAAATATGTTTTGGACTTTCTTTAAAATAGGAGCTTTTACCTTTGGCGGTGGTTATGCCATGATACCACTCATTGAAATTGAAGTTGTAAATAAGAAAAAGTGGATTTCTAAAGAAGACTTCTTGGATATAATTGTAATTTCTCAAACCTTTCCTGGAGCATTAGCTGTTAATAGCGGCATATTTATTGGTTATAGAATTAGCGGCCTACTTGGTGCTATCATTGCACTTTTAGGAGTTATATTACCTTCGTTTTTTATAATATTATGCATTGCAATTTTCTTTATGCAATTCAGGGATTATTATTATGTGGATTTAGTTTTCAAAGGTATTTCTGCTGCCGTACCAATGCTTATACTCATAGCAGTGGTAAGCTTATCCAAATCTTTAAAGAAAAGCTATGTAAATCTTATTATAATTTTAGTTTCCCTTACAAGTATATTATTTTTAAATGTACATCCTGTTATAGTTATACTTTTATCTGGTTTATATGGGATTATATTTATTGGAAAGAAGGTGAAATAAATGTCACTTCTAATTAAAATTTTCTTGTCTTTCTTAAAAATAGGTGCCTTTAGTTTTGGTGGAGGCTATGCCATGCTTCCAGTTATCGAGAGAGAAATTGTAAAAACCCATACTTGGATTAGCTATAAAGATTTCATTGATATTATTGGTATATCCCAGATGACTCCAGGACCTATAGCAATAAATTCAGCTACTTTTGTAGGCTTTAAGCTTTCTGGTGTATTGGGTAGTCTTGCTGCAACCCTGGGTGTAATTACATTTTCTTTTATTTTAGTTTCTATAGCTAATCACTATATTTTGAAATTTAAAGAATCCTATATAATGAAGGCAGCACTTGCAGGTATGAGGCCCGCTCTAATTGGCCTCATAATCTCTGTATTCATATCCCTTGGACGTGAATCCTATAAAGACATTAAAAGCGTTGTGATTGGAATTATAGTTCTAGGACTATTGCTTACTAACAAACTTCATCCAATTTTGATAATAGTACTTTCTGGGATATTAGGTATTATATTTTATTCTTTTTTACCTGTGTAACCATAACTTAATTATTAAATAGTTTTCTTAATTATCACATATGCTTATTGTTTCATACTTTATATGAAGTTGTAATTATTTTCTGATTTCTAATAATTCCAGCTATAATTACAAATACTATAAAGTGAGGTGGTATTCATGTACTTTAACAAAACTATAGAGGAAGTTCTAAAAGAATTAGGTGTAAGTCCAATAACAGGCCTTTCTCAAAAGGAATCAGAGCTAAAAAGAGAAGAATTCGGATTAAATCAGCTAGAAACTAAAAAACCAAAAACTCTATTAGCAATGTTTTTTGCCCAATTAAATGATATCTTAATTTATATTTTAATTGCAGCTGCCATAATTTCTGCCATCCTTGGTGAAACAAGTGACGCAATTATAATTGCTATTGTAATTGTTATTAATGCTACAGTAGGGATTATTCAAGAGTCTAAAGCGGAAAAAGCTCTTGATGCATTAAAGAAATTATCTACGCCTAAGGCTGTAGTTAAACGTGATGGGCAGTTAAAAGAGATTCCATCTAAAGAGGTTGTACCTGGAGATATTATCATTATTGACGCAGGGAGATATGTGCCTTGCGATTTAAGGCTACTTGAAACTGCAAATTTAAAAATTGAAGAATCTACACTTACAGGAGAATCTGTGCCAGTAGATAAAGATGCATCACTCATCTTAACTGGCGATGATATCCCAATAGGTGATCAAAAAAATATGCTCTTCATGTCGACCCTTGCGACTTATGGTAGAGGCGTAGGCATCGCTGTATCTACTGGAATGAATACTCAAATAGGTAAAATTGCTAAAATGTTAGATGAAAAAATAGACACCCAAACTCCTCTCCAAAATAAATTGGCTCAACTTGGCAAGTACCTTGGAATAGGAGCTCTAGTCATATGTGGTCTTATGTTTACAGTTGGAATTCTTCAAAAACGAGATGTTTTTGAAATGTTACTTACGTCGATAAGTTTAGCCGTAGCTGCGATACCTGAAGGTCTTCCTGCTATAGTAACCATTGTTCTTGCTATGGGCGTTCAAAAAATGATAAAAGAGAATGCTATTGTACGTAAACTACCCGCTGTTGAAACTTTAGGTTCGGTAAATATTATATGCTCAGACAAGACAGGAACTTTAACTCAAAATAAAATGACTGTAACAAAATTCTATGCAGATGGAATCCTCGGAAATATAGACACTCTAAACATTAATGAAAATGCGCATAAGCTTTTACTTGAAAATCTTATTTTATGCAATGATTCTACTTACTCTGAAAATTCAAAGACTGGTGACCCAACCGAAATTGCACTACTTGTAGCTGGGGTTAACTATAACATATTTAAAGACGAACTAGAAAAAAAACATCAACGAATTGATGAGATTCCTTTTGAATCAGATAGAAAATTAATGACTACTGTAAATAAATATGATGATGAATATTATGTAATGACAAAAGGGGCTATTGATAATCTGTTAAATCTATGTACTAAGGCCTATATTAAAGGTATCATCGTAGAACTAACTCCCAGCATCAAAACAGAAATATTAGCTGCGTCTAATAATATGTCTGCCAATGCACTAAGAGTTCTAGGCGCCGCTTATAAAATTCTTGCATCGTCCCATGTAGATATTGATTCCTTAGAAAGTGATTTAATACTTATTGGCATGGTAGGTATGATAGATCCACCTAGACTAGAGGTTAAGGATTCTATTTCTCTATGCAGAAATTCTGGAATAAAAACTGTAATGATAACCGGTGACCATCAAAATACAGCTTTTGCTATAGCTAAAGAACTTAATATTACTAATGATTCTCAAGCAGTTATGTCTGGCACTGAGCTTGATAAAATATCTGACACGGAACTAAATAGTAAAATTGATAATATAAGTGTATTCGCAAGAGTGTCCCCAGAGCATAAAGTTAAGATTATAAAGGCTCTTAAAGCTAAAGGAAACATCGTATCAATGACTGGTGACGGAGTAAATGACGCACCGTCTCTAAAAATGGCAGATATAGGTGTAGCAATGGGTATAACTGGTACTGATGTAGCTAAAGGCGCTGCTGATATGATACTCATAGATGATAACTTTTCAACTATTGTTGCTGCTATAAGGGAAGGAAGAAATATCTTCACAAATATCAAGAAAACTGTGGTATTCCTCATCTCCTGTAATATTGGTGAGATTATAGCTTTATTTCTTGCAATACTTTTAGGTTGGGCGTCTCCTCTTAGACCTATCCATATATTGTGGGTTAACTTAATCACAGATACACTACCGGCACTCGCTTTGGGTATAGACCCTGGTGACCCTGACGTAATGAAATACAAACCACGTAACCCAAATGATAGTTTATTTAAGGGTGCTACCTTAAGCTTACTTCTTAATGGGCTGTTAATTGGTATACTAACCTTAACAGCATTTGTAATAGGTGCGAAATATTATAGTGGTGCTACTAGTTTATTCCCACTATTTCCTAAAGATCTTTCAACAGATGCTTTAAAACACGCACAAACTATGGCTTTTGTAGTACTTAGTGTTTCTCAACTTGTTCATTCTTTAAATATGAGAAATGATAGAAAATCCATATTCCAAATAGGTTTATTTTCAAACAAATATTTAATTGCAGCTATAGCTTTTGGTATACTGCTACAGGATTTGATAATAACTCTACCACCACTAGCAAATGCTTTTAGCGTTCATGCTTTAAGTTTAATGGATTGGGGTATTGTTACTATATTAGCCTTAATACCATTACTCACTAATGAAATTGTGAAAATATTCAAACGTATGTCATCTAAAGTTAATAATAATATATAACTAGCATAAACAAATAAAAGGCTGATGAATTAATTCATCAGCCTTTTATTTGTTTATG
>JBLHPD010000196.1:0-9024 GCA_047624165.1 Clostridium sp.
TGTTTAAATGGGAATAGAGTATATTGTTATAACAATATACTCTATTCCCATTCTATTGGATGGAGACAAATGTACCATAGGGAACAGTAGTATATATATATTTAGCATCATCAATGGCGAGTCTTATACATCCATGTGATAGAGGAGTTCCAAGTCTTCCATCTTGTATATTTTCGTTGTTATCAAGTAGTACTGTATGAAACAAATAATTACCATCAAAACGTGTATAATAATTGCAAATAGTGTTTGAACCCGCTCTAAACATTGGTCCCTTATCTTTTACTGTGAAATTCCCTTTTACGGTAGGGGTAGATGACTTTCCAGAAGAACAAATAAATGATTTATCTAAAATCCATTTTTCATTAGATTTTATAAAAATATTTACCCTTTGATTTGATAAATCCACATTAATATAGTAATTTGTATCACTAGTAGTCTTTAAAGAATTTATAGATAGCTCTAAATTATTAATAGATTTATAACTGTTTATTGAAGCACTAGATGTAGTATTTTCCCTGTTTAAAAATGGAGCTATTTTAGTGTTGAATATTATATTTTTATCAGGGGGTATATTTAATTTTTCTAAAGTTTTTGAACCAATTGACCCGTCAATTTCAAGTCTACAGCGGTATTGGAAATTTAATATTGCATCATAAGTAAGCGCCTCGAACAATCCGTCCGCGTCTACCTTATAGCCATACTCTTTTAATCTATGTTGAATGTAAGTCACTTTATCACCACTGCTACCAATTTTAAGTATAGTATCAACGTTAGAAATTTCAACGGATTTTTCTAGCATTTCTTGATTTGTATTTAGTTGTTTAGTATTATCTATTTTATTTTTAGCGATATTACTAGTAAATTCTTTTATTAGTGGGGAAATTTTATATTTATTTTCTTTAGTAGGAAAAGCTATGAAATCTATTTTTGCAATCTCTATCTTGTGGGATGAGTTAATTGAATTTGATAAATAATCATTATATAACCAGGAACAAGCTATAAGTAGAAAAGCTATTACAAGATTAAATACATTTTTTTTAAGCATAGAACGTCCTTATATTTATTGCTATCAACATCATAATATGAAAGACTTAAAGTTTTGACACAAAAGAATTCCTTGATTTATTGGGTATCCTACAACATCTAAATGGGTGAGATAAGTATATATTACTTAAATAGCATTCGAAGAAGCTTTAGGAATATATACTTTTCTATTTTTACTATGATATAATTAGAGTACTTATAAATATAGGAAATAAAAGGTGAAATTATGGATAAATCCGGGAAAATATATGTAAAAGCAATGAATAAATATAATGATGGCTATATAGACAAGGCATTAGCCCTTTGTGAAAAAAGTATTTCTGTAAATATTACAAATGCTGCAGCTTTAAATTTGAAGGGCATTTTATATTACCTAAAAGGTGATTTAGAAAGTGCAAAAAAAATGTGGAGTATAAATTATAAAAGAAATAATGATAAAGTATCAAAAAAATACATAAAAGATAGTATAACCGATAAGGAAAAATTACAGTTATATGTTAATGCATTAGAGCTAATAAGGAAACTAAATATATCTGGTGCTTTAGAAATCCTAAAGAAGTGTGAAAATAGCCATTTTAATTTTATAAATGTGAATAATCATATTAGCATTTGTTATATAAAACAAGGAGAATATGATAAAGCATTACATTACGTAAACGAGGTTTTAAAAGTAGATAAAAAAAATACTCAAGCTATTAGGAATAAAAAAACATTAATAGAATATGGCAATTTAAAGCGAGAAATAAACTATAAAAAAGTATTCATAGCTTCTGCTAGTATATTTTTAACTGTAGCTATTCTTATGTTAGTTAAAGAATATATGTATAAATCAAGCGATCTTTCAATAATGGGTGTAAAAATACAAAGTACTAAAGCTGAAGAAATTAAATCAAATATTCAAGTAGATAACAAAAGCATAAATGTGAATCAAGGGAAAGCAATAGAAAATAAACCAAAAGAGATGCCAAAATTTCCACAAGAGCAATTTAAGGAAAGCATAAAAAGTAATAATATGGAGCAAATAATTGGATATGTGAATAAGTGGAAAAATGCTGACTTGGAAATTAATGATAAGCTACTTTTGGCAAAAGGCGAAGAAATTATTAAAAATGATGGAGTTGTATATTTTTATGAGAAAGGAATATATTATATAAATGATAAAAAGTTCATTGAAGCTCAGAAATATCTTTTATATGCATTACCATATTCTAAAAACAATTATTTACAAGAACATATCATTTACATGTTAGCATTAACTTATAAATCTATTTCTGACTTTGAAAATACTGTTAAATACTACGAACTTACTTTAAAACAATTCCCGAATGGAAGTTATACGGAGGAAGTTATATATAATTTAATTCTTATAAATAAAGATATAGATATAGACAAAGCAAAGAGTTATGCAGATAAATTGGTGAGACAATTTCCACATTCGCAATATTATAACTCTATAGTAAAAGAGATAATAGCAACAGAAAATTAAATAATAAAGAAAAGATAACACAGACATTTTTAAGTTTTGGTTTGGGTATACTAACTTTAAGTTATTAATATTATTGTATAGCAGATTATAATGTATTAATTTAGCTTTCATAGCTTAATAAATAGCATAAATTCAATAAATATTAAAATTAATATTATTGACTAGTCACATAATAAGGTATACAATAATAGTATAGAGTATACCCAGATGGGGTATAATAACAGGAGGTAATAATATGATTAAAGAAGGTAATAATATGATTAAAGAAGTTAATGATAAAAATTTTAAAAAGGAAATTGGAGATTCAGATACTATAGTTGTGGTTGATTTTTGGGCACCTTGGTGTGGACCTTGTAAAATGTTAAGTCCAGTAATTGAAGAATTAGCAAAGGAAATGGGAAAAAATGTTAAATTTGCAAAAGTTAATGTAGATGAAAGTCCATTAATATCATCAAAATATAGAATTGCAAGTATTCCAACAGTTATGGTATTTAATAAAGAGACAGTAAAAGAAACTATGGTAGGTTTTAGACCTAAAGCGGACATAAAGAAAATGGTTGAAAAACATTTATAAAATTTACAAAGCACCGAAAGTGATAGTTAATATTATAATTATCTTTGACCTAAATAAAATGAAGAGAGTAATAAATAGAAATTTTGAGGAGATATTTATTTAAATTTTTATAATTTAAATAAATATCTCCATTTTCTAAGTAAAGAAAATTTATTCATAAAGCATAAGCAAATAAAGGAGGAAGAATTATGGGCGAAAGATATGATATAGCTATAATTGGGACAGGGCCAGCGGGACTTGAAGCTGCTATCAATGCTAAAATTAGAAATAAAAATATAATACTTTTTGGAAATAAGGAACTAAGTGCAAAATTGGTAAAAGCTCCAAAGGTAAATAATTTTCTAGGGTTTTATGACATTACAGGAAATGAACTTAAAAATAATTTTGCAGCACATATTGCATCCATGGGAATAAGTATTGTAACTGAAAGAATAAATAATATTTATGCTATGGGGGATTATTTTGCTTTAATGATAAATGATAAGACATATGAAGCTAAATCGATAATCTTAGCTACAGGGATAGAATACACGAAACCATTAAAAGGAGAAGAAGAATTTTTAGGAAAAGGAGTAGGATACTGTGCTACATGCGATGCTCCATTATATAAAGGTAAAAAAGTCGTTATTGTTGGGTATAACAAAGAAAGCATCGAGGAAACTAATTATGTAAGTGAACTTTGTGCCAAAACATATTATATTCCTATGTATAAAGGTGAATATAATTTAAATCCTAGTGTAGAGGTAGTAAGACACAGGCCACTAGAAATAGTTGGTGAAGATAGGGTAACTAAGATTATTTTAGAACAAGGTGAAATAGCTACAGATGGAATTTTCATGCTAAGAGATAGCATATCTCCGGGCCAATTAGTGCCAGGTCTCGAGATATTAGATGGACATATAAAAGTAGATAGGAATATGAAAACAAATATAGATGGATGTTATGCAGCAGGAGACTGCACCGGAAAGCCATATCAATATATGAAGGCAGCAGGTGAAGGGTTGGTAGCTGCATTAAGTGCAGTTTCTTATTTGGATGCATCACATCAAAATAAATAAGATGATGCTATAATGACTTGTTTTTATTTTGATTACTTTAACAAATAGAATTAGGCAGATAACTTAGTTAGAACTAACTGAAGTTATCTGCCTGGGCTGTAGTTCATAACTACAGTTCTTTTTATTTAGCTACAAAGAAAACATGATTTCCTATAGTTTTTATATTGGTTTTTTTAATATTCTTCATCCATTGACAAGTAGCTATTTCAGGATTATAAAAGAAAACAGCCTTAGATGTAGGGTCGTTACCTTTTAATGCCTTTAATACAGCGGTGTAACTAGCGGAATCGGGGATGATATCTGGTTTACCATTATGAAATACCTTTCCGTTCACAACACAAGAAAAGGCATTCTTTTGATTAATAACACCAGAAATAGATTTTGGGAAATGACTATCGCTAGCACGATTTAATATAACTGATGCTACTGCAAGCTTACCACTATCAGGTTCGCCACAGCTCTCAGCATATACAACTTGGGACATTAAAAAAATATCCTTATCCGTAATATTGATTGAGGTATTTGACTGATTAAACACCGCTACTGCTTCTATTTGTTCATTATATAAATCTTTAGCTTCTGAACCTTGTGAATATAAGTATTCTCCATTTACTCTTAAACTAGGTAATGCTAATAATAATGTTAGCATACAAGCTAAAAAAGCAAATTTTTTCATATTATCTTCTCCCTTTGCCTACGGAGTTAGCTGACGGGTTCGGAAAAGGCCTAACCTACACAATTAGTGATTCACCCCAAATGCTTGGTTCCTCCGCGTTATTTTACTTAGGCTAATAATAGTGTTACCAAGAGTGTAAAAATAATACACTAATTTATTTTTTATCCTTTAGCTCAATATAGACTTTAATAAAATCATTGTAGCAGGCATCTACTTCGTCAAATAGTTTACTCGAAGAAGTATGTAAAGTGTCGAGTAATGATGGATCTACTACTGCGCTTGTGGCTTGAATTTTTTCACTTGTCAATGCAATTTTAAAATCCCTTAAATAACTCTCATATAAATTTAATAAAGTTTTTAAGGTTTCATAAGTAGGTATAGCTGGTGCAGGTACAGATAAACTTTTGAAGTTAGTTTGAATGTTATTTAAGTTTATAAAGTTAGCATCTACTAGTGACAAAAGATCATCATATGACATCTCTTTTTTTCTTGTTTTTATTACATATGCGTAAAAATTAGTTTTAGTATCTGAAAAATTAAGGTATAAGGTATCTATTTTACTTATAAATTCTTGATTTTGTTCAGATGTAATATCTTCTTCTTTTTTCATCATTACAGCCATGTAACTGTCATTAAGCACGTTATCAATGAAGGATAAGGACGTTTTCGGTAATTCTATTTTAATATTATGAACATTTACTACAGAGTAAAAATTCATACAATCATTTCTATAAGTTTTAAGATTATCCATAGATATTTCTACATCTCCACCAGAAGGATTATTTAAAATGGCTAATGTTTGTCTATATATCAATAGGTTTTTATCTAGTCCTAACTTCAAATTTTCATGGTCTTTTTTATATTTCGGCGTAGGCATTAAATTTGCTAAATTATCTCTGAAATCTGATAAATTTTTAATAATATTAGGTAGCTGTTTTTTTGCGTAATCAACGTCTATTGTTTGATTGCTATTAAATTGTGCTGTATTTTTATTGACTACGTTAATGCCATTAATATGGTTTATTAAGGTAGTTTCATAGGAGTTATATACCTTATTTATGGATGAGTAGTAGCTAATAAAGAAAATAACTATTGGGGTCATAAAAATAGATAGATAAAGTATAATTTTTAATATTTTACTTTTACTTTTACTATTAGTATCTATAGTATCTTTCATTTCATTCAAAAAATTCACTCCTTTAATATTTGTTATATATTATTATATTCTTAAAGTATATTAAATATTTTAGAAATATTTTACAAAAAAATATAGAACCAAGTTAATTAATGATTTAGTATTGGTATAAACATATGATTTTATTCTGTGGAATAAATTAGATTGTTTTGAAATATAAGATAAATGTTATAATAAAATTAACTCATAAGAGGTACTAATAAACTTAATCATGGTGTATAATTATAAATAGGAGTTTTATTAAGGGGTGTGAGCTTTATGGAAGTATTTAAGTTAATGTTAGGCACAATAAAAAATATAAGTGTATTTTCAATTTTGGATATATTAGTGGTGGCGCTTATATTCTATAAAACTTATATGCTAATGAAAGAAACAAGAGCTGAGCAGTTATTAAAAGGAATAGTTCTTATTTTTGTACTTATTCCAATAAGCGATTTGCTTAATTTGACAATGCTCAATTGGATTTTAAATAAGACAATAACAATTGGCGTTTTGACTATTGTTATTATTTTTCAACCAGAAATAAGAAGCGCGCTCGAGCACATCGGAAGAACCGCTTTTACGGAAAAACATATATTTGAGGACGAAGAGATAATGGAGAAGGTTATAACTGAAATTGTTAATGCTGTTGAAATTTTATCAAACAGTAAAACAGGTGCATTAATAGTAATGGAACAAAGAACAGGTATTGGAGAAATTATTAAAACCGGAACCACGATGGATGCGGTAATATCTACAGCTTTGTTAGAAAATATATTTGTAGTTAACACTCCGCTCCATGATGGGGCTACAGTAATCAGAAATGATAGAATAATAGCTGCAGGGTGTTTTCTACCATTAACAAATAATGATAAAATAAGCAAGAAATTAGGAACAAGGCATAGAGCAGCCATAGGAATAACGGAAACTTCAGATGCACTAACAATAATAGTATCAGAAGAAACAGGAACTATATCTCTAGCAATGAATGGGAGGTTAGTAAGAAACTATGACAAGGATAAGCTTAAGAAAATACTTGTTCAAATAATAAGGAGAAGGCAAAACAAAAAAATAACATTAAAGGAGAGAGTAATGTCATGGATAAAGACGGAAAAGAACAATTTATAATAAAGTGTTGCTGCGTAATCCTTGCTTTTGCGCTATGGCTTTTTATAACAAGCACAGAATATCCATTGGACACTTACAAAATTAAAAGTATACCAGTACAGATTCTAAATGGGGATACGTTAACTAGGTCGAACCTTGTGTTAGTCCCAGGTCAAGAATTAACCACAACACTAAATATTAAAGGAGCTAATACTAGCGTACTTCTAGCTACGAAAGCAGAAAATTTTACTGTAGTGGTAGATTTAGAGGCGTACGCCCTTAAAAGTGGGGAACAAAATATCCCTATTGAAATAAGAAAAAGTCCTGACAATATAAATGTGGTAAATAGTGATAGTCTTTTTATAAAAATAAACTTAGATCAACGAACCACAGCTAAGTTGCCTATAAATGTAAATGTAAGTGGTAAACCCAAAGAAGGTTATTTTGCATCTGCAGCAAAATTATCCCAAAGTGATGCTACGGTAGTGGGCGGGTCAAAGTTTGTAAATTTAGTAAAAGAAATATTAGTAGAAGAGAATATACAAGATCTGGACGTTGATGTTTCAAAAACATATAAGCTTAAACCAGTGGATGCATCAGGAAAAGAAGTAGAAAATGTTGTTGTGAATCCAGCTCAAATAGATGTTAAAATTCCTATAAGTAAGACAAAGTCTGTAGGAGTAACAGTAAAAACCATAGGTATTTTGAAGGATGGGTTTACGTTAACAAGCGCAATAGCTTCACCAAAACAATTTAGTATAACTGGAAATGAAGCTGTACTTAATAAAATGGAGAATCTAAACACGGATGCTATTGACTTAAGTAAAATAAATAAGACCACTATCCTGGATGCAAAGGTGATAATTCCTGATGGACTAAGTCTAGTTAGTGGCAGTGATACAGTTAAGATAGAAATTAAACTAGATAAGGAAGTGCAAAAGACCCTAAGTCAAGACATCGAATATATTAATTTAAATGTCGACTATGAAGTAAAATTAGAAAAAATTAAGGATTCATTAGTTTTTTCAGGAACTGAAGCAGTTATAAATTCTTTAGATTTGAAAAAGATTAGCGCAACAATAGATTTAGTTAATTTAGTAGAAGGTAAACATACTGTTCCTATAAAGGTGGTAATGCCAGAAGGAGTAAAGCTAGTATCACAAGTGCCGGATAAAATATTAGTAACTATTACAAAGAAACTAACGGAGGTACCTACAAGCAATGACAATAAAGTTGAGTAACATAGTTCTAGATATAGATGAGGATAAAGACGATTTGAAAATAAAGGTAGCAAGAATAATGAAAATTTCTGAAAGTGAAATAAAAGATTTTAGAATAGCTAAAGAATCTATAGATGCTAGGAAAAAAAATAATATTAAGTTTAATTATACTGTACTTATTAAAACGGATAACGATACAGAAATAGTAGCAAGAGTAAATAATAAAGATGTAAAGAATGAAGAGGTTAGATATGATGCTGAGTTTGAGTTTGGAACTAAAGAGGCAAACCATAGACCGATAATAGTAGGAATGGGACCAGCAGGTATGTTTGCTGGACTTCTTATGGCACAAAAGGGTTATAAGCCTTTAATTATCGAAAGAGGAGAAAAGGTAGAGAATAGGTCAAAAAGTATAAACAAGTTTTGGACAAGGGCAGTGTTAAATACAGAGTCTAATGTTCAATTTGGTGAAGGTGGAGCAGGAACATTTTCAGATGGAAAGCTAACAACAAGAATAAAGGACAATAGATGTGACTACATATTAGAGGAATTTGTGAAAGCTGGTGCGCCAGATGAAATATTATATATGGGTAAGCCTCACATAGGAACAGATATATTAAAAGAAGTTGTAAAAAATATTAGAGAAACTATTATTAAGCTAGGTGGGGAAGTGAGATTTAATAGT
>JBLHPD010000197.1:0-8893 GCA_047624165.1 Clostridium sp.
TTGGGGCTATTCATAAGTGCTCTAGCAATTGCAACTCTTTGTTGTTCCCCCCCTGACAAATCATATACTTTGTTCTTCTTAACCTCGCTGAGTCCCACCAGTTCTAGAAGTTCCTTAGCTTTTTCGCGAGTTCTTCTACCATAGAAAAAGTTTCTTATAGTTTGAGGCATAAGGACATTTTCAATAGCATTAAACTCTGGTAATAAATAATGAAATTGAAATACAAAACCTATTTCGCGATTTCTAATAGAAGCTAAAGACCTTCTACTCATTTTGTCTATTCGCCTGCCTCCCATTTTCACTTGTCCACTTGTTGGCCTATCCAGAAGCCCTATAATATTTAATAATGTAGTTTTACCACTACCTGATGCTCCTATAATAGAATTAAAAGATCCCTTATCAATAGTTAAATCTATATTATTCAATACCTGCGATTTCACTCTTCTCCCATAAATTTTATTAATATTTTTAAGTTCTATAATGCTATCCATTTTTTATGACCTCCACAGGTGTTAATCTAAATGATTTTATTGCTGGGAAAAATGCTGCGCAGGTTGATGCCAATATATCAATAATGCATAATTTAATTATAAAAATATAATTTATAACTATATTAACTATAGGTGTTCCATCAACTGATGACACTATATATCTATTAAATCCTTTTACATATAAATATACTAACGCCACACCACAGCTTGTACCAACTAAACCTAAAATAAAAGCTTGAATTAAAAATATAATTGCAGCAGAACCATCTTTTATTCCCATAGCCTTTAAAATGCCTATTTGCTTGTATTTTTGAACTACACTTATACTCATTATACTTATTATACTTAAAACAGCAGCAATCATTACGCAAATTTGAATTATTACACTACATACTTTTTCACCTGTTATGGCACTTACTAATAGCTTGTTTTGGTCTTTCCAATTTTCTATTTTTAAATTTTCATCATTTAGGCCATTTTTCAACTTGCTTGCAATAATATCTGCATTATAAGGATCACTTGTAGATAATTCCATTGAGGTTGCAGAATCACCAAAGCCCGCTAATTTTTGAGCAGTTTTAAAATCTGTTATAACTAAAATCTTATTAACCTTTATTGTATCTAAATCAAAAAAGCCTACTACTTTTAGGACCATCTTTCTATTATCAACTGTTACTATGTTAATATTATCTTTTATTTTTAAACATAGTTTTTCACTAAGCTCCTTACCAATTAATGCTTCATTAGGGTTTTCAACGGCTTTCCCCTTATAAATTTTATCTTTTATATTATATAGTGATTGCAAATCTTTTGAAACAAACCCTCTAATTTGTATCGGCTGAGTTATATCCTGAAGACTCGCAGATGCATTATACTCAACTATTGGTGCCACTGATATTATTTTACTATCCAGTTTTTTAATTTTATCTTCCTTAACCTTATAATTTTCTATTATATTGTTTTTAGGATAGATTGTTATATGAGTTGAATTTCCAACCACTTTATCAAGCAATGAGGTTTCAAGTCCTGTGCTTAAGAGCCCAACAAATATTTGAACTGAAATACCTATGGCAATACCTAAAATTATTACAAATGTTTGAATCTTACTGTCTTTTAAAAATCTCAAGGCTATTTTTAATGCTATAAACATACTGCGTAGCCTCCACTCTATTTTTAATTTTGCGAATTTTATAGCAAGCTTTATCATAATTTAATAATTATTATGGCAAATATAAACTTCTAATATTTATTCTACCATAGAATGACATATTTATTTATAAATAAATGATTAATTCACTAATCTGATTTTTTTCCTATCTATTCCATTTGTAACCCCATAGATGTATAATACACTTGATTAGATAAAAGCATTAATGATCTTAAATAAATATAAAAAGCTACTTATTGGATATTATTTTTAAAAAGTAGTAATAGAGTAAAGGGGTGCTTTAATGTTTGAAACTATAGAGAATAAGCACATTTCTCAAGTTATAATAGAGCAAATACAAGATATGATAATAAATGGTAAATTGAAACTTGGAGACAAGTTACCACCTGAAAGAGAGTTCACTCAATCATTTGGTGTTAGTCGGCCTGCGCTTAGAGAAGCTTTAAAGGCCTTAGAAGTTATTGGCTTAATAGAAAGAAAACACGGTCAAGGCAACTTTATATCTAATAATATTGAAAACTCTTTTTATAAACCTTTATGCCTAGCATTCAAATTAAATAACGGAAGTGTAGATGACATATTAAATCTCAGAGATATGGTAGAAACTTTTACTGTTAAAGAAGCTGCTGAAAAGGCAAGTGCTCAGGATATAAATAAGTTATATAAGATATATACAAATATGGTGGAAGAAAAGGAAGATAAGAATAAATCAACTTATGATAAACAGCTACACTATGAAATTGCAAAAATATCGGACAATAAACTGATGATTTATCTTCTTCAAAGCATTTCATACCTAATGGATGCTTTTATAGACAAAGCTGTAGATATATCACTCTACAAAGAAAAATCAATAAATGAAATATATAGCGAGCATTTGAAAATTATAAAAGCCATAGAGCATCACGATAGTATCGAAGCTGAAACAGCTATAAAAAATCACTTTGGTAAAATTAATATTAAGTTACTTAAAGAAATACAATAAGTTCGAAAGTACGGTTACTTGCACCGTACTTTCGAACTTATTTTGGCAATATAGCCGAAGCATTTGGCATTATATATGTTAATAATTATTCATTATTATTTTTGAAAATATCCATTTTCTCTATTCTGTCAAAGGCTTCTTTTAACACATCAATTTTCACTGTACATGCAAGTCGTATATATCCTTCTCCACATGTTCCAAATGCTATTCCGGGTATGGTAAGAACATGTGCCTGTCTTAATATTATATCGCTTGCCTGGATTGAGGTAAGGCCTGTCTTTTTTATATTTACAAAAAGATAGAATGTTCCTTTAGGAGAAGGCACCGACATATTGGGTATATTGTTTATTCTCTTGGCAGCATAAAATACTCTGCTCCTATACTCCTCGATCATTGGTGGTTGTATTTCTTTTCTGTATCTAAGAGCATATATCGCTCCCCTTTGAGATATTGAAGATGCAGTAAAAGCTACATTTTCATTTATTCCCTGAATTGTTTTTATTATGAAATCAGGTGCAATAATGTTGCCAACTCTCCAGCCTGTCATAGTAAAGTCTTTAGAAAAACTATTAATTGTAATAGTCCTTTCCTTCATCCCTTCTAATGAAGCAATCGGTAAAAAAGGTTCTTCAAAGCTGAAAGATCCATATATATCATCAGCTATTATTATTAAATCATACTCTTTGGCTACCTTTGCGATATCCTCTAAAGTTTTTGTTGTAAAGCAATTGCCTGTTGGATTTGTTGGAGTATTTACAATTAATGCTTTTGTTCTTTCTGTTATAAGACTTTTTAATCTCTCAATATTTATTTGAAAATTTTCTTCTTCATAAGTGTCTAGTTCAACAGGTATTCCTCTTGCAAGTCCAATTTGCTGAAGATATGGTGTAAAGCAAGGTGTGTGTATAATTACCTCGTCACCATCATCAATAATAGCTTCAAGAGTTAAATACATAGCAATACAGCCACTAGCTGTTACCATTATTTCATTGTCTGAAAAATCCATATCATGCTCAGTTTTATAAAATTTTCTAATTTCATCTCTGAGTTCTGGATCTCCCCTAAAATCAGTGTACTTTGTGTGACCAGCTTTTGCATCCTTCATGGCGTTATCAATTATGATATCATTAGTTATAAGATCAGGATCTCCAAGACCCAAATTTATTACGTCATTAAACTGCTTTGCCAATTCATCTACTTGTCCCATAGGAGTTGATGTATCCTTCCAATATCTTTTAGCTAAATATTTATGTTTCATAAATTTCACCCCTTTTTAAATTTTGGTAAACAATCTTATTTTCTACTTTAAAACATATGCATGACTTAAAAACATCTGAATATCATTAAAATATTACCATACTAAATAATGTAATCAAAGGCAATGCAATCACTGTTCTTTCTAGAAAAATGATTGCCAAATTTTTAAAATCTACTGGAACTTCTGATTGTACAATAACTGCGCCAACTTCTGTTACGTATATAATTTGTACAAGAGACAACGCACCCAATATAAACTTAGTTTTGACAACTGTAATAGGTGCTAGCATAAGTGCTGGTATAAACATATCTATAAATCCAACCAAAGTTGCAGGTGCAACCTTAAAAGCTTCTTCAATACCAAGCATATTTAAGTAGTAACCCATAGGATAAGAAATAAAAGTGAATATTTTAGTATAAGTTACACATATCAATGCGATTGTGCCCCAGGCTACAACTATCGGTAAAAGGGAAACCATGATGCTAGAAAACATCTTATTTCCTTCATGGATTACATCCATGGGTTTTTGTCTTTTAGCTCTTGATGTTGCTTGATTCAGTGCCCACTCAAATTTATTTGCCCCCTCTGGAATTTCTTCTTTAAGCATTTTGCCTGTTTGGGGATTGTATTCATCAGGTATCTTGGATAATGGAGCTATTCTAGGTAAAATCATCGCTAGTATAATTCCTACTAAGGTTGTTATTATATAGAATGGTGCAAACATGCTTTCAATTTTTAAAATGGATGCTACTATATAGCAAAATGGAACTGAAACAAGAGAAAAGTTAGTCATAATTACGGATGCCTCTCTACCTGTATAATATCCTGAATCATATTGTTTTTTTGTAAGTAATACAGCTGCTGTTGATGCCCCAAGCCAAGATGTTATAAGATCTACTGCAGACCTTCCAGGAACTGTAAAGAGTGGTTTTACAAATTTTCTTATCATTATACCCGTAAACTCCATAATACCAAAATCTGTTAAAAAAGGCATAAGATAGCTTATGGTCACTGCAATTGCAACTAATGTTTTTGCTAAATCAAGCATTGTACCACCAGTATCACCTGATATTATAAAATTTGGACCTACTTTTAGTAGTACCATTACTGCAATAACAGCCCCTATAATACGACTAATAAAATATAGTGGACTAACTACAAATAAATCACTAAGAGTTTTATTCTTCACTATCAAATCAGGTTTTGCAAAAGAAGCCCATGCGCTTATTGCTGCACTAAGTAGAACTATACCTGTTGCAATATATAATAATGAAGTGCCGAGTATCTGCTTAATAAAGTCAATAATTATTCCCACTGGCAGATTAAATGTACCTTTAGACGGTACAGGAATTAGAAAAAGAAAAACTCCTAAAACTGAAAAGACTATAAATTTAAGTAAATCCTTGGTTTCATATTCCTTTTGAACCTTCTTAACCTTTTTCACATTAAGTTCCCCATTCATATTTATACACACCCCTTTTAATATCTAATGTACTTGCTTGTATACCTTTTAAATTTCAACTACTGTACCTGGGTTTAATATTTTATTAGGATCAAATACCATTTTAATATTTTTCATAAGTTCAATTTCTGCAATGGATTTCTGCAATTTAAGGTCTTTGACTCTTAACTTACCAATGCCATGCTCTCCAGTAATTGTTCCCCCATATTTAAAACAAAGTTTATACATCTTTTCCTTTAGCTCCTGCGCATATTCAGGTATTTTACCATCAGCCATGACTATATCATTATGAATATTACCATCAGCAATATGTGCACTTATATTTGTAGTCGTATTGTAGGAACTTACCAGTTGCCATAATTCATTAAAAAACTCGGGCATATATCCTGGTGGTACGGCCATATCAAATGAATGTACAATTATATCCTTTATGATTTCATAACTACCACTTCTTATAGCAAGTATATCTGCTTGCTCCTGTCTACTCCCTGCAAATACTGCTTTATTGGCATTATATTTATCACAGATATTATCGATAACCTCGCAGTCATGATAAATGTCTTGTTCACTTTTTTCTGATAAAATTATTATCAAATCTGCCTTCCCCGTGTCAAGATGCCAGTGAAGTCCTAAATGCTTGGCTGTCTCTATATTTAAGTGTCTATCCTGATATTCAACTGCAAGAGGAGAAACCCCACTCTTAAGTATTTCTATTACTGCATTTGATGCATCATTAATATTATTAAAGGCAATTGCTATTGTTGCAGAATTTTTATCTTCTGGATATAACCTTAATATTACTTTAGTCACTATTGCTAGAGTTCCTTCACTTCCAATAATAAGGTTCATAATGTTATATCCCGAGTTGTCCTTTAAAAGTTTTCCTCCTAGATTTAGTACTTCTCCATTTGGAAGCACTGCCTCAATGCCTTTTACATGATTTCGAGTTATGCCATGCCTTACAGCCCTTGCTCCTCCAGCATTTGTTGCGACCATGCCGCCTATATGGGCCCCTTCATCTCCTGGATGTACAGGGAAACATATTCCATCATATTTTTCAAGCTCGAAAAGAAGACCAGCCAAATTAACTCCACCCTCTAGGACTGCCATCATGTTCTTATCATCGATCTCAATTACTTTATTCATTCTTTCCATAGATAATATGATGCTTTCCTCTGTTGGTATTGCACCGCCACAAAGCCCAGTCCCACCACCACGAACAACAACTATTATTTTGTTGTCATTAGCATATTTCATTATTTGGGATATTTCTGAGGTTTCAAAAGGTTTTACAATTATTGAAGATGTATTTGCTTCTGGCCTCACGGTATACTCAATTTCATCATAAAAATAGCTTAATTTTTGCGTTAAGTCAGTTATTACATACTCTTCCCCAATAATATCTTTTAAATCATCTATTATTTTCTTATCCACATGAAGGCCCCCATCATCTATATTTTTTTATATCCTGAATCATTTTAGGTACAATTTCATAAAGATCTCCTACATAGCCATAGTCAGCAAAATTAAATATAGGTGCTGATGCATCACTATTTATTGCGATAATCAATTCTGCCTCTTTCATTCCTGCAATATGCTGTGGAGCCCCCGAAATCCCACATGCTATGTAAACCTTTGGTTTTACTCTATTTCCGCTATAGCCTACCTGGTGTTCACTTCCAATCATTCCAGCATCTACAATTGCTCTTGTAGCTCCAAGCTCACCACCCAATAACTCAGCAAGCTCTTTAATCATAGCAAGATCTTCCTTCCTTTTAATACCTCTTCCACCAGATACTACAACTTCTGCTTCTGTAATATCAAAGTCACTGTCCTTAAAAATCTTTATTATTTCACTTTTATCATTTTTAAATACATAAGGCTTTAGAATTGATATATTTACGTCTCTGTTCTCGTCTCTTTCCCCTTCATTGAATTGTTTATATCTTATAGTAGCTATTTTGGGTAATGTAATTGTCTTTATATGCGCTAGTATATTATTGCTAAAAGCAGGTCTTACTTGAATAAAATTACCATCTTCGTCAATTTCTAAATTCGTACAATCAGCTGTAAGACCTGTTTTTAATGCTGCCGCTATTCTAGGAGCAAGAGAGCGACCAAAATTTGTTGCACCAATTAGAACAATCTCAGGACTTTGCTCTTCAATAAACCTCACAATGTTTTCCTTAAATAAAAATTCTTCAGGTTTTTCAAAACATTTATCCTTTATGTAAAACACTTTGCTTGCACCACGGTAATTAAGCTCTTTAACATCTAAATCATCGCCAGAAAGAACCAATGCATATAGAGGTGATCCAAGTTTCTCGCTTATTTCCTTACCTTTTCCTAATAACTCATAGCTTATGTTGTGAATATGACCATCATTCTGCTCTGAAATAACCAAAACTCCATAATGCTTTTTCAAATTAACAACCCCCTCCTTCTATAATATTTTCTTCTCTTTTAAATCATATAAAACATCACTAAAAAATTCACTATAGTTATCTTTATATGTCTTGCTTTCCCTTGTTTCTTCTTTGGGAACTACTATTTTTACAACCTTTGTTGGTGAGCCCTTAAACCCGGTTTCTTCATCTGTTATACAACCGTAAAGATCAGCTAGTCCAAGTTTTTTCACTTCAATTTTTAAGGACTCAAGTTTTCTTTTAACAGTAGGAAGCTCAGTATGATTAATATTTTTAGTAACACTTATTAATGCAGGAAGCTTCATTTTTCTAAGTTGTATGCTTCCACATAAACTGTTTATAGTAACAACTATCTCTTTATCTGAAAGAGAGTTTATTTTTTCAACATAATATGAATGGGGTATATCGAGAATTTCCGCTACTTCTGCCCCAACCTGAGCCGTATCTCCGTCCACTGATTTCTCTCCACATATTATCACATCAAAATCTATTAAACTTTTTATACCAGCAGCAATGGTTCTAGATGTAGCAAAAGTATCAGAGCCACCAAAATGCTTATCAGATAGTAAGATGCAATTATCTGCACCTCGAGCATAGGCATCCCTTAGTGATTTTTCTGCTCTTTGAGGGCCCATAGTCAATACAGTAACCTCCGCAGTTCCTGCAACCTCCGCAGTTCCTGCAACCTCCGCATTATATTGATTTTTCAAATCTACAGCTGCTTGCAATGCAAACAAATCAAAAGGATTGATTTCCGCTTCTGCAGATGATCTGTCTACAACTCCCTTTTCACTGTCGAATCTAACCTTCCCCATATCAGGCACTTCTTTTATAAGTACAACAATTTTCATTAAACGGCCTCCGATTGGTTACGTGGTATTACCACTTTTTATATTTTATATTATAATACCATATATTTGTATGATATTCTATATTATTGTTTTTTTGACTTTATTATTATATTAGCCTGCTGCAAACCAAGTTGGAATATTATTTCTATTCATGAATATAAGAGAAACTTTTGTATTTACGTATGGAAAGGGCTTTGAGGATGTTATACATTTAAGATATTATTAGTATTATATCTTCCGATCATAAAATAA
>JBLHPD010000198.1:0-8878 GCA_047624165.1 Clostridium sp.
TTAAACGATATAAAATCTTTATTCATTATACTACCAACAACTTCCTCTTCATAATCCATAAGATTTCTGATTTCGGCTTCATCATCTTTGTTAAAACTCAGAAGGATTTTTTCTGCATCAGCTTCCTCCATTTCATCTAAAATGTCAGCGATCTCATCATTCGGCATTTCATCTAAAATTTCTTGAGCACGCATATTATTTATAGTACTTAAAATATCTGCTTGAACCTCTGGTTGTAGCGCCTCTAGGGTATCCGCTGCCAAATCTTTATCTAAACTCTCAAAGATTTTGTTTCGGGCCTCCGTGTCTAGTCCCTCTAAAATGTCTGCAAGATCTGCGGGGTGTAGCTTAGTTAATTTCCCATAGGGCTGCGTTAGTTTTAGACTATCATCTACCATCTCGAGCGATTGAACACTTTCCCAGGTTATACTATTATCTTGAGGCTTTTTACCCAATATATCATAAAAAGCTCTAATTATACCGTCTAATTTATATTTTCTACTAGCTGCAATGATACCAGATTCTACTGCTACGACTCTTATTTCTCCGCCAATCTTATTCATGGTTAGATCATTTACTTTAACCACTTTCTTGCCGTTAACATCAACTATTTGTTTATTCAATAAATGTTTAGATAAAAGGTAAGAAAATTTTCTAGGAATTATATCTTTAACTCCTCTTACTCTTACAGTGATTTTTTTATCTTCTTTACATATTTCAATATTTCTAAATTCATAATTAAAGATTTCTCTTCCTTTTTTAATCTTATATCCTATAACTCTTGGATACCCCTGCTCAGTAGTAACGTAAATATCAAACAACTTCCCGATATTATCCTCAAATTCATCAGACACATTTTGATTTAGTACATTACTTAAAAAAAACTCAGAAATTCTTTCCATAGATATCCCTCCTATATTGCAGAGAAATATCAAAGTATAATTCACAACCCATTGATTTCTAATCACTATTTAAGCTATGTTAACCTCTAACATAAGAAATTCTCTGCATATAATATTTAATTTTAAAATTAATTTTGACCTTCTAATTCGAGGGCCATTTTCCATCTGTTTTCACCACCTATATTTTTTCACTTTTATATTAATTAATTTTTATATTTCAATTTAAATATAAAAAAATATTCTCTCTATATAAGTATATTATAAATACTTCAAATTGCAACTAAAAAAGAGTGATTCAATTACATTTATCCATTATACTCTTTTAAATAGACCTAGTAGGATATCTTTCATTATTTCTCGTTATTACTTCAAAATGCTTATATTCATCTTAAAATTCGACATTATATAATAACACTTTAATATTTATAAACTTTAATAGTTCATATTTTATAATAGTTATGTTAATATTATTAAGTAAAGTTAATACAGTACAATAAACTTTAAATTGAAAGTGATTTTCAATTTTCAACTAATCTCCTAGGAGGATTATATGATAGTAAACAAGCAATTTTTACCTATTAGCATGAATGATTTAAGTGAAAGAAATATATCTCAATTAGATTTTATAATAATTACAGGGGATGCATATATTGACCATCCATCCTTTGGGACTGCTATAATCGGAAGAACCTTAGAACATGAAGGCTTTACCGTAGGTATTATAGCCCAGCCAGATTGGGAAAGCGTTGATGATTTTAGAAAACTTGGAAAGCCTAAATATGCATTTATTATAAATTCCGGTAATATAGATTCTATGGTTAATCACTATACGGCAGCAAAGAAAAAGAGACATACTGATCTTTATTCACCAGGCGGAGAATCAGGTCATCGGCCTGATAGAGCCGTAATCGTATATTGTAATAGAGCTCGCGAAGCTTTTAAAAATGTTCCAGTAGTAATTGGAGGTATAGAAGCAAGTCTTAGGAGATTTGCCCATTACGATTATTGGGACAATAAGGTAAGGCGAAGCTTATTAGTTGATGCCAAAGCAGATTTACTAATTTATGGTATGGGCGAAAAGACTATAGTTGAAATGGCTAATCTTTTCAAGTATGGCATGAGTATAGACAAAATGACTACTCTTCGTGGAACAGTCTATGCATCAAAAGATATTAGTGAACTTAAAGATTTCATTGAGGTACCTTCTTTCGAAGAAGTTTCCACAGATAAAAATGCTTATGCGCAAAGTTATAAATTACAATCTTTAGAGCAAGATGATATAAGAGGACTAACAGTAGTACAAAAGCATAATGATCGATATGTAGTGCAGAATGCTCCTCAAATTTCTCTAACTCAAAATGAAATGGATATAACTTATGGTCTGCCGTACACTAGAACATATCACCCTATATATGAAGCTAAAGGTGGTATTCCTGCAATAATTGAAGTTGAGTTTTCTATAACCAGCCATAGAGGTTGTTTTGGAAGTTGCTCATTTTGTGCTTTAACTTTCCATCAAGGTAGAGTTATTCAAAGTAGAAGCCAAAAATCTATTGTAGATGAAGCAACCCTTTTAACTACTTTAAAAAATTTCAAAGGATACATTCATGATGTTGGTGGCCCTACAGCCAATTTTAGACACAGAGCTTGCAAAATTCAAGAAAAAGTAGGTGTATGCAGAGATAGGCAATGTATGTATCCAACCCCCTGCAAGAATCTTATTATTGATCATACTGAATATTTGGATTTATTAAGAAAGGTTAGAGTTATTCCGAATATAAAAAAAGTATTTATTCGTTCTGGAATAAGATACGATTATTTGATTTATGATAAAAATACTAAGTTTTTTGAAGAATTATGTGAGCATCATATCAGCGGACAATTAAAAGTAGCACCTGAACACATAAGTGACAAAGTACTAGACCAAATGGGAAAATCAAAACAAGAAATATTTTACCGTTTTGTTAAAAAATATTCTGAAACTAATAAAAAAATGGATAAAAATCAATTTTTGGTTCCATACTTTATGTCAAGCCACCCAGGTTGCGACCTAACGGAATCTATTAAATTATCAGAATATATAAAAGAAATGGGATACACTCCAGAGCAGGTCCAAGACTTTTACCCAACACCCGGGAGTTTATCTACTACAATGTATTATACCGGAATTAACCCTTTCACCAAGGAGAAGGTTTATGTTCCAAATGATCAAAAAGAAAAAAATATGCAAAGAGCTCTGCTTCAATTTAAGAATCCAGAAAACTATAACATTGTAAAAGAAGCTCTAATAAAAGCTCATAGAGAAGATTTAATTGGTTTTGATAAGAAATCTTTAATACCACCAAGACCTATGAAGACAAATACAAATTCTAAATTCCCAAGGAAGAAAAATTCTAAAGTAAGCTTTTCGAAGACTACTTCAAAATCCGCTTCTGAGACCGTTTCGGATACTGCTTCAAAAACTACTATAAAAAATTCAAGGCCCGCTTTAAAGACAGCTTTGAAAACCACTCCAAATAAGGCATCAAACCCTGATCTAAAACATAACCCTAGAACACGACAAGGTTAAAAATATAAAGCAAAAATAAAAGGCATATATAACTATAGATTTACTTATAGTATATATGCCTTTTTAATGCCCATAATATTATTTTTTAAACTTTATTAAACTATAATCCATGGTTACTATCCAAGAAATATCACCTAGCAATATCCATATAAAATTTGTATTTATTGAGGTTAGAAGGATTGATATTAATGTAATACAAGAAGATATTATTATTAATACAGACCCCAGTTTGTTAGAATAGGTTTTATTAAATAGTTGTATACCTTTAATTGCAAATATTGAATTTATTATAAGCATCACAATATAACAATAAGATTCCAATTGTAATTCTATAGTGTATCCGCAAATGTTTGATATATTAATATTTATAGCAGATTTATATATAACAATACAGTAGGCCATACATAGCATAGTACATATGATTAAAATTTTTTCGAGCTTGATATTATTATTTCTAGCAAAAATGTGAACTGAAAGAACACCACATAATGGTATGCATAATAAGTTTGCATACACAACGGGTTTTAATAAATATAAATAACTTTGATTTTTCACAATAAAAAGAATTATTAAAGCTATGTATCTAAATGTCATTAAAACTAATGCCATAGCACTTATTATCCTTATTTTTTTAGGTGCATTACCCAAACTAGAAATTATACCTTCATATAATAAAATAACCATTATTAACAGTAGTAAAAAATATATATTCATTTATATACTCTCCCTAAAATTGCTACTATTAATATTTATTACTCTATATTAAAAAATATGCTAAGGCACAGCAAAATAAATAATAAGGCTATACCCTTGTTATTTATTTTGCTGTGCCTAGTTTACTTTATTTTAGCTCCTAATATAGATATTCCGCCTTTTTCACATTCTATTAAGAGTGGAAAATCTGGTCCTCTTTCTCCATCTATATCTGTTACAATATCCTCAAAGCATTCTATTTTTAATTTATTTGTCTTAAAATAAATAATTCCTTCTACATTTTCTAGATGCTCATTTCGAATCATCCTAATAAAAATATTTAAAATATTCTTCATAACCCCAGCTTTAATTATTATTACATCTAAAAGTCCATCATCCACTTTGGCGTTATATGCAAATTTTATATTTCCTGCAGTTTGTCCATTAAACACTAACATTAAATACATATCTCCATCAAAACAAACTTCACTTGAGTTAACTTTTATTTTTAGTTTTCTAAAATTAGGTAATTGCTCTATTCCCTTTACATAATATGCTAATTTACCTATAGTATTTTTCAAATTTGTATCCATATTTTGAGATATATCTGTAAATAATCCTGTACTAGCTACATTTAAAAAATATTTATCATTAATTTTACCTATATCCACCTTTTTTACATCACTTTCCAATATTTGATTACATGCATCTAATATATCATGAGGCATGCCTATATAATTTGCAAAATCGTTTGCAGTACCTGATGGAATGATTGCTATAGGCAAATCAATATTCCTTTTTTTCATCTCATTTACCACACTGTCTATTGTCCCGTCTCCACCTGCTATTAAAACGTAATTATAACTTTTATCAACGCCTTTAAAAGCATCGGATATAGGATATTCGTTACATATTCTATACGGAACTATTGTTCGCCCATATTTTTGATGAATCATTATTATCGTATCTAAATCAGATGCTATAGTATTTTCTCCAGAATATGGATTGTAAATAAATTTCACCTTATTCATTTCATTATCTCCTATTTACCATTTAATTTAATAATTATTTATGTACATTATACCTTACTAAAAATTAATCCACAAGAATTACCTTTTCCTGTGGATTTTACTATACTATCTTATTATACTTGTCATATATTTTGATATTAATTCATTTTAAATATTGTGTATACAAGGAATAGAAATCTCACTGAGTGCCTCTCTAGCCTCGCTTTTAAGTTTTGGTTCTACTGCTAAATCTCCTAATGAAATCATCCCAACCAATTGATTTTTCGCGGTTATTGGTAGTCTCCTTATTTGCCTTTCACTCATAATCCTAGCTGCATCATTCACATCTATATTTTCATCTCCTACTACGGGATTTGAAGTCATAATATCACGAACTTTTTGTGTTTTTATATCCATGCCTTCTGATACACATCTAAGTATTATATCCCTATCCGTTACAATACCAATTATTTTTTCTTCTGAATTTACAGGAATTGACCCTATATTATACTCCTTCATAAGCTCGGCTGCATGCTGCGCTGTATCATCTACAGATAGACTTATGACATCTTTAGTCATTATTTCAGAAACTTTCATTTTATAACCCTCCTTTTAGTTCTTTAGAATAGAAAACAATTATCAATTATTTTATTTTAACCATAAATTAAAAAGAATATTAATATTTTTTCAAAGATGCCTTAACAATATATTGAATAAAATATATGATTTGCATACTTAAATATTTCTTTAAAATGATGTATAATTAAAAAGAATGATTTTATAAAAATATTTATTGTAATATTCAAATTGATACTACTATTTTATTATTTTAGGAGTGATGCAAAATGAAGAAATCTTCTATCCCAAATATTATTACTTTTGGAAATTTAATTTTTGGTTTATTATCCTTATTAATGACTTTTCAAGGTAATCATAGATTATCCGCAATTTTTATATTATTAGCTGGCCTTATGGATAGGTACGATGGTCAAGTAGCACGTTTTCTGCAAGTATCTAGCGATCTAGGTAAAGAATTAGACTCATTAGCTGATTTAGTATCTTTTGGCGTTGCACCTTCTATTCTGATATTTGATTTATATAATTTCGTTACTTTAGGCTACTTAAGTTATGTTTGTTTCTTAGTTTTTCCTGTAGCTGGCGCATATAGACTAGCACGATATAATAGTTCTAAATTTGACAACGTTTATACAGGCATTCCCATTACTCTGGCTGGAATGCTATTAGCAATTTACGCTTTAATAACTTTAAATTCACACCTTAATTTTCCACTTACTATAATTATAATATTTACGCTCTCTTATCTTATGGTAAGTAAATTTCAAATAAAAAAAGTGTGAAAAATTTTTCACACTTTTTTAAACGACATTTCAAAAGTTAATTAATATCACCAAAGGTTAAGGTGATGCTTAGTCTCTTAACTTTAAATCCTCGTCAATTTCTGTTTCTATATACTCTATTTGAATCTTGCATTTCATAACTTCAGTTTTCATTGTGCAGTAAGACCTATAACTATAACTCGCATCATCTAATACCTTTATTGTCTCGTCTATAATGTCTCCCAAATTATCAGCTCTTTTAAGTGCATCCTTAACCTCACTTTTTTTAGATAGTGCAATTTTATTTAGTTCATCCGCACTACCTATTAATAGCCTATAAGAAGAAACTAGTTTAGTTAAAATTTCTGCTAAATTATTTACATCATTGTAATAATTCTGAATTACTCTTCTACGTGTCAAATAATCACCTTTTAGTTTAATTATATTATTATATGATTAAAAATATGCAAGGCGTTTCCTATATAATAAAAATAAATAACAAGTCAAATATCTGACTTGTTATTTATTTTTATACGTCTATACAATATAATAATATGCTAAAGTAATTATAATATAGGAAGTAATTAAAATACTACCTTCTAACCAATAGGTTTTCCCATCCTGAAATACTAAAAAAGACATACCTATTGCTATACTACACATTATTATGTGGAAAATCGGAAATAACAGTGTCATACTTAAGCCCATAAAACAAGAAAATAATACTAGCACAGGGGTAACAAAAAGTGAAATCTGGATGCTTGACCCTATAGCCGTTTCTAAGCTCATATCTACTTTATTTTGTATTGCGCTCATTATGGTAGATATATTTTCACCTATATTCCCGAGTAGTGGAATTAGAATGATACCTATGAACTCTTGAGATATATTGTAATCTTTTGTAAAATCTCTAATATTGTAAATTAACTTATCACTTATAAAATAAAGTAATACAGAAATACAAATTAAAGTTATAGCACTTTCAGTAACTTTCTTATTTATAATAATTTTTTTTTCTTCTTTATCCTCGCTTACAATAAATAAATTGTTATGAGTATATAATGAGAATATTAGACCTAAAATGTAAATACCTATCAGTAAAAATGCAACTTTCACACTTATGGCTATAAGTACCGGTTCTTTAACTACAGAGTAGCTATTTAATGTTGCTATAACTACCATAGAGGACAATGCCAATAGCAACATATTGAAATTCGTTCTTGCTATTATACTATTAAATTTCTGTTCCTTGAACTTAAGACCTCCGAACACTACTGCAATTCCAAGACCTAAAAGCATATTATTTATAATTGATCCAATTAGAGAAGCCTGAACCATAGGTATCATACCATATTTTATTGACCATATCCCCATCATTAGTTCTGGAACATTACCTACTGTAGCTGCTAAAAGTCCTCCTTTTTTCTGTCCTATATAATCCGATATTCTAGTAGTTTGATCTCCGAGGAGTATAGCCAATGGAATTATGGCTAATGAATATATTATTGTATTTACTAGACTTGAAGAAGTGCTTATAAACATTATAGCAATTACACCAATCATAAAAATGTAAGTTTTTTTCATTCAAAACACCAAACTATCATTATTTTGTATTTTCATTTACGTACTCTGCATCAATCTCTCCAAAAATATCATGAATAATATTTCTGTATGTGCTAAGCCCTTCATTCTCTTTCATATTGTACCTATCGATATATTTATCGTAGTACCCAGCGCTGTGTTCATCATTATAACCATCGCTGTATTCATCGTTGTGCCTAACGCTGTATTCATCGTTGTACCTAACGCTGTGTTCATCGTTGTGCCTAACGCTGTGTTCATCCTCGTCTATTGATATTACAGGTACTACTGGCACTAAATAGTAGGTGGGATAATATATTATCATATTCACTCCTCCTATTTGTAGTCTTCGCAATATATTTTAAAGTAAGCTTTTGGATACTTACATAGCGGACAAAAATCTGGTGCTACCTTTCCAATATGAATATATCCACAGTTCATACATTGCCATTTTACTTCATTGTTTCTTTTAAACATCATTCCCGCCACAAGATTTTCATATATTTTCATATATCTCATTTCATGACTTTCTTCTACTTCCTGTATTTCTTTATAAAAACCTGCAATATCCATAAACCCTTCTTCTCTTGCCTCAACTTCAAATTGTTTATATAACTTACTACTCTCAAAAGCTTCTCCCTCTGCAGCATCTTTCAAATTATCTGCTGTATTTTTATTCATGTTAAGAAACTTATCGAAAACTACTCTCGCATGAGCTTTTTCGTTGTTTGCTGTAGCTTCAAAAATAGAAGCTATATACTCATACCCCTCCTTCTCAGCTTTTTC
>JBLHPD010000199.1:0-8833 GCA_047624165.1 Clostridium sp.
TTTGGGTCAAAACTATAAATATCACATTTAACTCTAAAATAATTACCAATAATTAATTCCAATTTGTATAAAAATACGGTTGTAATCATATTTACAAATTATTGAATTATTAGGTTGATGGCCATGGTAATGGGGTCGTGTCAGCCGCCTATTAATTGGGGATAGCAATTAATTAGGCGAAAACCCGGGAGGGCATAAAAGATGGAACAGCTGATGCGAGAAGAGTAGAATTGAAGTTGTGGTGAAAATTTGAGAAAAGAATAGAAAAAAAAAGCCTGGCGGTAGCCATGGATAGGAACTACTCAAACATTCTTAGGGAGGGAAACTACTGAAATACATAGGAGACTATTTATTTCAGTAGTTTTTTCGTAGTGAAGGTTAAGTTGAACTAAACCGCTAACAGCGGTGGTAGACGAGTGCTAATTACGTTAATTTAATTTTTACTTAAATAAAATATAAAGAATTATCTTAAGTAACTAAGATAATTCTTTATTATAATGTGCACTTTCTATAAACTTTTATTGTCGAAATAAAAAATAAGGAAGTGTTATTATTTATGTCAGAATTAAGAGAAAGATTGAAAATGGATAGCAAACAGAAACAGCCAGCTACCGCTGACAATTTATGTAATGGGGTTTTCGCCTAATTAATTGGGAGTTATGATCTTTTTTTTGCAGTTTTTCACATTGATTGTGATTAGATTATGACTGATATAAGTTTCTTTTATGATTAGAATAAGATTTAAATGAGAGTAAACAAGGACTGAATTAAGGCTTACATATGCTACCATATAGTTGTACATATTCTCTATGGAGGTGGATAATTTTGATAAAACTAGTTTGTGAAAAATGCGCCCAAATATGGTACACGTCGAACTCGAGTATTAATCAGATTGGAGAAATGGAATTATATAATTATGAGTGTTTATTAGAATATACTAACCATTAAATGAGGTGTCTAGATTGATATCTTTTATAAGTAACCATACACTTAAAAATATAAAATTTAAATTTTTAATCCTATACTTGCTAAATGTAACTGATATATTATTTACTATATTCCTTTTGTCTACGGGCTTATTCCTAGAGGTCAATTTTTTAATTGCAAAAGCCGTACAAAGTTTATTTGCTAGTTTTATGTTAAAAATTGTACTACCAGCAGTATTATTATTATATCTATACATTAGAATGAGAAAAGCAAATGAAACTCAATTAAAGCAATCCAACATTATTATAAATGTCGTTATTACAGCTTATTCGGTTATCAATCTTTGGCATTTAGTATGCTTTTTGCTATTAGGCATATCTTTACTAAGTTAGCAAACATATACTGGCAGCTTACGTTGACAATTTATGTAATGGGGTCCATGGCCGTCAACTATTAATTGGGAATTCCTAAGGACATCAAAGATGGGACAGCTGATGCGATAGAAAAGGAAAAGTAGGGTAAAAAAGTGAGAGACATAGAGAAAAGAGGAACAAAAAAAGCTTGGAGGGAGCCATGGAGGGGAACTGTCAAAATATATAGAGGAGTATATATTTTGGTGGAGCGAAGCCCGAATTATCTATACTTTCTCAGCATTTCTTTCATGCTTTCGCTTAATTGTTTTGTAACCTCCACAGTCTTTACTTCTCCAGTAGTTTTATGTTTCACAGTTGCTGTAAGTTGGTAAGTGTTGCCTCCTAAATTTTTTGCGCTTGTACTGAGAAGATCATACTCAGTTAAATGTGCTTTCATATATTCAAGAGAAGATGTTGATGATGGGATTTCTGAAGAAGTTTCATTTTTAACAGGCACCACAGATGCTGATTGATTTGTACCAGATGCTGATATTCCCGTGGAAGCATTTTCACTTCTATTTGCGGCCATATTAACTGATGTTTCTTTTCCACCGGAAGTTGTACTGGCATCTCCATCAGTTATAGTTATAGAATCCATCACTTTTTTTATTTTACTTGGGTTTGTAACCACTTCTTTTATCAGAGCGTTTACAACTTCTGTCTTAGCGCTATCCCCTCCTAATTTTAATTTGGTCTGCAAATAAGCATAGGCTCCACCAGCTGAAACAGCTAGCACTAATATTGGTATAAGTATAAATAACCATATTTTTTTCTTCTTTTTCTTTCTTTCCATTTCTATACCTTCTTTTTCAGCTTAATTATATGAATCAGAACTCCCCAACATTCATTTCAAATAATATTAATTCAATATTGAGTCCTATAAGTATATTTTACCATAATTATACCAATATTGGATACATTTATATAACGATATCGTATAAAATATTAGCAAGGAGCTAAATTCCAGTTACATCCTAAGGGGTAGTGACAGCCGTCTAGCAAATGGTAATTACGAAGAGCATCAAAGATGGGACAGCTGAATATAAATCTTGAGTCTAGGGTAATAATTGAAATAGAGGTACTTACTTTTTAACTGGTATATATTTTGATTAAGTAAGATTTCAATATGAAAAAAGTGAAATATAGGAGAAATATATGAGGAAACCATGGAATTTTTGGAATGTTAATATCTCAGGTTAATTACAAGATCCATAAAAAGAAGATAGAGGTACAGTTAGAGTAATAGATATTATTCGCTCAATATAGTCAAAAACTATCGAACTGCATTTAAATATTGCATTTGGATAGTTTTTGTTTATTATAAAGTTATTTGGATATAATTTAGACAAATAATTATGTGGTAGGAGAATAACGATATGGTCAGAAAAAAGTGTGATTGGTATCCCGGCTCAGTACATCATATTACATGTAGGGGTAATAGAAGAAGTGATTTGTTTAAAGGTGAGGAAGATTATATAGTATTCCTTGCAATAGTAAAGGAAGCTAAGGAGAAATTACCATTTGAATTATACAGTTACTGTTTGATGACGAATCATGTACATTTACAGATAAAAACTTTAGATCATAGTATTTCACAAATAATGAAAAAAATTAATCAAATATATGCTCAATATTTTAATAAAACCTATAATTATATAGGTCATTTGTTTCAAGATAGGTATCATTCAGAAATTATTGAAAGTGACGAACAATTACTCTCTACAAGCCGATATATACACTTAAATCCGGTGAGAGCGAATATGGTTAAAAATCCAGAAAAATACCCGTGGTCTAGTTATAAAATATATATAGGCGAGGAAAAGGAAAAACTTATTTCAACAGAAAAAATATTTATGTATTTTAAAGAAGAAAACAAATATATTTCATACCGAAACTTTGTAGAAAGTGCTATAAAGACAAATGTTGATTCAGTGCAAGGAGGTAGTGTAAATGGCAGCAGTAGTTAATAGTTTCGCTATAAGTGGGATAGATGGGTATGTTGTAAAAATCGAAACAGATACCATTTATGGTCAGCCATCTGTATCCATAGTAGGACTCGGAGATGCTTCTGTAAAAGAAGCAAAAGAAAGATTGGAAGCTGCTATAATACATGTTAAATATGAATTTCCTAGGATGAAAATTGTTATAAATCTTTCACCAGGAGATATTAAGAAAAGTGGATCTCACTTTGATTTAGCTATGGCTATAGGACTATTGATACAATCAAAACAAATTAGCATTGAAGAAATTGAAAGTTTTGGGTTCATTGGAGAGCTATCTTTAAATGCAGATATAAGGCTGTGCTCTGGGATTCTACCTATGACAATAGAGGCTAAGAAAAGGGGGATTACTAATTTAATTGTCCCTAAAGAAAATGTACGTGAAGCGTCTTTAGTAAAAGGTATAAATATTTTTGGATTTGAAAAACTTACAGAAGTAATTTCCTTTTTAGAAGGCATAACCCCTTACACCTCATTAGAAGATCTAAAAGGCGAGAATGTAATACAAAAGCCATACTTATTTGATTTTCAGGATGTCCAAGGTCAATGATAGCTAAAAGAATACCGTCAATTCTGCCATCGATGACAGAGAAGGAAGCTTTGGAAGTAACAAAAATATATAGTGTATCAGGAGTTTTAAAAAACAAAGGAACATTAATAACAGAGAGGCCTTTTAGGGCACCACATCACAATGCTTCAATGAATTCTCTTGTCGGAGGAGGAAATAATGCTATGCCCGGAGAGATTTCGCTTGCTCATAACGGTGTATTATTTTTAGACGAGATTGCAGAATTTAATAAGAAAACTCTAGATGCTTTAAGACAGCCTATGGAAGACAATAATGTCACTATTGCCAGAGTTAGATATACTAACGTTTATCCCTCAAGTTTCATGCTTATAGCTGCAATGAATCCTTGTTCTTGTGGGTATTATGGGCAACAAAGATGCCATTGCAGCGATTATGAAGTTTTGAAATATAGGCAGAAAATATCAGGACCAATGCTCGATAGAATAGATATTCAAAAGTATGTTCTACCTGTGGATTTTATAAAACTTTCTGATAATGCTAAAGGAGCTAGTTCAGCTGAGCTAAGACAAAAGGTGGAGTTTGCTAGAAACATACAAAGAGAAAGATATAAAAACATTGAGGATATAAATTCAAATGCAGAAATGACACCTGCTCTTATTAAAGAGTTTTGCATACTAGAGGATGAAAGTAAAAAGCTTCTGCAAATGGCCTTTGATAGATTCAATTATAGCGCAAGGACTTTTCATAAATTCTTAAAAGTAGGAAGAACCTTTGCAGATATGGATGGTGCAGAGAATATAAGTAAAAGGCATATTGCCAAAGCCTTAATGTGTAGAGATTTGGATAAAGAACGAGTAAATATGGTGGTAATTTAACATGGCTACATATGATAATGAATTAGTTTATTGGTTATGGCTATCATAAATTAATGGCATAGGTCCTGTAATAGCAAAAGCATTATTGAATGCTTTTGAAACACCACAAAATATTTATAAAACCACCAAATCTGAACTTGTAAATATAAGTGGGATAGGAAGCAGTACTGCGGATATAATAATTAATTCTAGATCTTTAGAAAAGGCAGAAGAAATTTTAAATAAATGTGAAAAATTAAAAATTAATATCTTAACATATGGAGATTATCTATATCCAATTGAGGTAAAGGATATTAAAAAAGCCCCAGTTATTTTATATTATAGAGGTAAACTTATAGAAGATAGTATGGGAGTAGCTATTGTTGGTAGTCGTAGATGTACTGATTATGGAAAGAGACTAACAGTAGAAGCAGCACAGTTTTTAGCCCAAAATCGTATACCGATTATTAGTGGAATGGCAAAAGGTATAGATGGATATGCACATACAGCTTGTTTAAAAGCAGATGGATATACTTTAGCTATATTAGGTTGTGGTTTAGATATATGTTATCCAAAAGAGCATATTGAGCTAATGCAGAGGATTATAGAAAAAGGTGCGATTATTTCAGAGTATCCACCAGGGACAAACCCAGATGCTAATCATTTTCCAACGAGAAATAGATTAATAAGTGCTTGGTGTAAAAAACTTTTAGTGGTAGAAGCTGGGGAAAAAAGTGGGTCTCTTTTAACTGCGGCTTTTGCAAAGGAGCAAAATAGACAAGTATTTGCGGCTCCGAATAGTATTTATAGTAGAGATAGTTTAGGCACAAATAAACTAATAGAAGACGGTGCTAAAATATATTTAAATCCTTCCCAACTATTAATAGAGCATGTAAGGAAACAAGGAGTAAATATTAAAAAAGATAACACAAAATTAATAGAGGATGATTTGACATTATTAGAAAAAAATATACTAACAAAAATAGAAGATAGCCCTATGACTTTAGGTCAATTGTTACTTGTTTTAAAAGAAGATAATTCAGATATTTTAGAAACTACATCAATAATGGAATTAAAAGGCATGATTTCAAATTTGGGTGGTGTTTTTAAAATACGATAAATTTTAATCTATAGTTGCCAGCTGCGCTTCCAATTTTTGCAATGACCTCGGGGGAAGAGCAATAATTTACCAAAAGGGAATACCGAAGGTCATCAAAGATGGAACAGCTGATGAGATGAAAAAAATGATCAAGAACTTATGAATTGTAAATAATTGAATTAGCATTGTAAATTTACGCTTTGCGAGCCCTACCCCTATAAAATATAATGGGGTTACTGCATCTTATCCAAAATAGAACAAAGGATATTCACTTAATAACATGAATACCCTTATTAATCATTAAATTCTATTTTTTTATTGTTATAACCGAATCATCACAATTTAAATAAGTTAATGCCGTATTATTACTTACATCTAAGGTTGTTAGTTGATTATGTTCACAATATAAATCAGTTAATGCTGTATTATTACTTACATCTAATGTCGATAGTTGATTTCCTTGACACTCTAAATAAGTTAATGCTGTATTTTTACTTAAATCTAAGGTTGTTAATTGATTATAATCACATCCTAAATAATCAGATAATGCTATATTCTTACTTACATCTAAGGTTGTTAGTTGATTAGAATAACAAGCGAAATACGTTAATGCTATATTATTACTTACATCTAATGTTGTTAGTTGATTCTTAGCACACCATAACTCAGTTAATGCTATATTATTACTTACATCTAATGTTGTTAGTTGATTATCACCACAAGATAAATTAGTTAATGTTGTATTATTACTTACATCAAAGGTTGCTAGTTGATTATCATCACAATTTAAAAAAGTTAATGCTGTATTCTTTACATCTAATGTTGTTAGTTGATTATCACCACAAGATAAAATAGTTAATGCTGTATTCTTGCTTAAATCTAAAGTTGTTAGTTGATTAGAATAACAATATAAATTAGTTAATGCTGTATTTTTACTTAAATCTAAAGTTGTTAGTTGATTTCGGGTACACCATAAATCAGTTAATGCTGTAAAATACTCAATACCACTCAGGCTACTATTTTCGCCATCTACATTTAATTCTTTTAAGTTTTTTACATCCGAATAAAGTATTGGTTCTGGACTAATTTTCCCTATCAGAGCATACACCGTATTTCTAAAGTTTTCATCAGTAAACTTACTTGTTATATCTGTATTATCACTAATAACACTAATATCATTGTCAATAGTTAATGTAGCTGATACATTAATATTATTTGTATTTACTACTCCATCTACCGTTATTAAAGTACCTGTAAATGTACATGTTCCAACTATTGTTGTGCTTGCTACCTTGTTCCACTCTACAGCTAAACTTTTAGTTGTTCCATCTGATAATGTTGATGTTACTCTTGTAGGTAATATATAAGTATCATTTAATTTTTTTGTAACATCAATAGCATTTACTGACGCAACCGACAATGTAACCTCTTGACCTTCATTTTCACCTGGTACAATGTTTGCATTTACTGTTAATCCAGTTTTATTGTCTATCCAGTTTCCAGAAAATTCTTTAACATAAATTGCTCCACCTTCAATTATTGCGTTAGTAATTTCCGTTGAATTTTTTGTGTCATTAGCATAAGCTAAATCATATGATTTGCTCCCTATTACAATACTACCATTAGCAATTGTAGCAAAAGCTGAAATTGATGATGCTCCCGCTATCATTAAAGCAACAAGAAATGAACTTATAACCTTCTTTTTCATATTAAAATGCCCCCTGTAATTTACTATTTTTCATATACTAAGTAATTTCGACATTTTGGGTGAATGTCCTTTATTTCTGGTGGTCTAAATAAATATAATATAGGTATAAATATGAATTAATTTCCCATATATGATATAATAATAGAAAATAATACTATTTATTACATGAGTAAAGACACAAAAAAAGGGGTAATCAAAATGAAAGTTAGAAAAGCTGTTATACCAGCAGCGGGACTTGGAACAAGGTTTTTGCCAGCAACAAAGGCTCTACCTAAAGAAATGTTGCCTATAGTTGATAAGCCTACAATGCAATATATTATAGAGGAAGCTGTTGCTTCCGGTATAGAAGAGATATTAGTTATTACAGGAAGAAATAAAAAGTCTATTGAAGATCATTTTGATAAATCTGTGGAACTTGAGCTAGAACTAGAAAATAAACATAAAGATGAACTTTTAAAAAAGGTTAGAGATATATCAAATATGGTAAATATACATTTTATAAGACAAAAGGAACCTAAAGGACTAGGACATGCTATAAATTGCGCGAGAGCATTTATAGGTAATGAACCTTTTGCTGTAATGCTTGGTGATGATATAGTTGATGCTAAAATTCCATGTCTAAAACAACTTATAGATTGTTATGAAGATAAGAATACAACAATCTTAGGTGTTCAAGAAGTAGCTAGGGAAAATGTAAATAAATATGGTATAGTTGATGGAGTTCAAATTAGTGATAGAGTATATAAGGTAAACAACCTTGTTGAAAAACCACAAGTAGATGTAGCACCGTCAAATGTAGCTATACTTGGTAGATATATAATAACTCCAGATATATTTGATATATTAGATAAAACTAAGCCAGGTAAAGGTGGGGAAATTCAGTTAACAGATGCATTAAAGACATTAATAGCACAGCAAGATATGTATGCATATGTATTTGAAGGCAGAAGATATGACGTAGGTGACAAATTAGGGTTTTTAGAAGCAACAGTAGAATTTGCTTTAAAAAGAGATGAGTTAAAAGTTCCATTTATGAAGTTTCTTCAAACTTTAAAATATAATGATAGATTTTGTGATTTATATGAAGAAGTAGCATGTAGTATGGAAAGAAGTTAAATAATAACAGTATATGTGTATTAGAGGGGGATAATCATGAAAGATAACTTTATGTTCTTTACAATATTAATAATAGTTTGGTTATGTTATGGGGTAAAATATATTTATGAAATTGTTGCGGGAAAACATTTAAGTATTGAATAGACAAGAAGGAATTAATTCTAAATAAATAAGAAAGTAGGAAGTA
>JBLHPD010000200.1:0-8813 GCA_047624165.1 Clostridium sp.
AAAACTAAGTATAAATATTTAACTTAAAATAAATTGTTGAAAATTTGTAGTATTAATAAAAATACAAGTAAAAAAAGCCCTAAAATTAAATATAGGGTTTTTATGATATATTGTGCGGAGTATAAGTAATAAATATATTTTGTAACATATATTATTCTTTGAATATAAATTTAAGAATTCAAAGGAGGATTTATCATGAAAACAAATATTAATGAAATCATTAGCATTATCAAGTTCATATCTAAAGAGGTAGAAGTCAACTGTAGCAGATATAATAGCATTCCAGAGGTCGAGATGAATATCATAAGGAACTTCATAGATAAGGTAGTAGAAAATGATATAGTCTTTGAGCCATATCTAAATTACAGCAAAACAAAAGCAGCTGCTGAAGTATGTGTTCAAATAGAGGAATATTCGGTTATATTAAGTGCAATGCTAAATTAGTTAATAGTTTAGACATAATAATTGATATATATGTATTTCGTGCTATAATAAAATGTAGAAAATAATTGTATTAGGGGGTAAATATGGATAAACATTATAAACGCGATGAAGGAATTCATATAATGCCAATAATGTTAATGATTTTTATTGTTCCATTAATTGTTAGACTAAGGGTACTAACTTTAACAGGGGTTCAATACGATTTGTGGAATGGTAGTGAGCAATTAACTGATTTTTTTTCTAACTATAAAATGATATGGATACTTATATGTACAATGCTTGCTATTATTATGTTGCTAGTAAAAAGTTTTCAGACTAAATTAAAAGTTTTTAAAAAAAGTTATTATTTTATACCTATAGGAATTTATTGTATTGCTATTATTTTATCAACTATGCTATCTAAATACACAGAAATCTCAATATGGGGATTTGCTGACAGATATGAAGGAATGCTTGTATTATTAGCATATATGATTACAATGAGCATTACAATTTTGCTAGTTGATTGTGAATATCATATTAAATTGTTATTTGGAGCATTGTTTGCATCAGCAACTGTGATTGCGGTAATAGGGTTATTTCAATATATAGGATATGATATATGGCAAAGTAATTTTGGTAAAAGCATGATGCTTCCTGCTAAATACATGAAGGATGCTGCGGGTCTTCATTTTCAATTTGGAAAGAATGTTATATACTCAACTTTGTATCATTATAATTATGTAGGTAGTTATATGGCCATGCTATTTCCGTTAAGTCTTACTTTATTTTTATTCGTTAAGAACAAAATTGGGAAGAGTCTTATGGGTATAATGACATTATTATTCTTAGTCAATTGGATTGCATGTAATTCGAGAGCTGGGGTAATGGGAGGAATATTAGCACTAGTTATACTTTTAATAATGATTCGTAAACGTATAAAGTTAAAGAGAAAATATGTTATTATAGTATGTTTCATTTTTGTATTAATCTTCGCTGGATTAAATATTTCATCTAAGGGAGCACTAACTGCTAGAATAGGAACATTATTTAGTGAGATGAAACTGGCAGTTACGCCAAATAATGAAAAACAGAGTTATGAGGCTCTTATTCCATTAAAAGATGTAAGTGCTAAAGGTGATACTGCACATGTAGTAATAGACGATGACGTTTTGAATATTAAATCTATTGGGAGTGAATTTGTTTTTACAGATAAAAATAGTAAACCTATAAAAACAACATTCAATAGCGAGACCAATAAAATTATCATAAAAGATGAGAGATTTAAAGGATACGATATAGAGCTAGTTACTATAAATTATAAATCTGTTTTATATCTAGTTAAGGATAATATAAGATTATATTTTGGAGTGGAAGATAATTCAATTAGAATAGTAGATTATAAAGCTAAAGATATAGAAAACAATATAGATAGTATTCCTAAATGGGGATTTGAGGGCAAAGAGCTTTTAGCCTCTTCAAGAGGGTATATATGGTCAAGGTCTTTACCATTAGTTAAAGATACGTTATTACTGGGTAATGGACCGGATACATTTGCAGCATACTTTCCTCAGCAGGATCTTAAAGGTAAGATGTATGCATATAATGGCGATATGTGGCAACTTGTGGATAAAGCACATGACTTATATTTACAGATAGCGCTTAATACAGGGGTATTGTCGTTAATAGCGGTACTTGCCTTGTTTGCGATGTATTTTATAAAAAGTTTTAAAATTTATTATAATAGTAGCTTTAAGGATTTTAATTCTATTGCTGGACTAGGAATATTTGTAGCAGTTGTTGGATATCTAGGTGCTGGCTTATTTAACGATAGTGTAGTATCAGTAGCACCAGTATTTTGGATACTTCTGGGGATGGGGATAAGTATTAATAATGTTTTGATGCCTAAGAAAAAAAATAAGATGTCTATAAAATAATTGTAAATATCAGAAATTTTGAATGAATTCTTCGCTGATTACAATTTAGTGAAGAATTTTATTTTTTGGTGAAGAAAAATATAGAGCAAGTATTTGTAAAACGATAGAATAATTATGAATAATATGTTAAAATTATAAATGGTAATTGTAGAAATTAAATGTATAATTGGTAATTATTCATTGGGATATTATTTAATATATTAATGCATTAATTAAACTATAAAAATCTTACTTTACTATGAATTAAACGATAATATGAACTATAATGTTTGTTAATCGTATAAGTAATATAAGTAATATAAGTAATATAAGTAATATAAGTAATATAAGGATTTTTTAGTATAGTATATTTTATTAAACTATTCACTAAGCTTTAAAGTGATTTTTTAATTGTATTTTAAGAATAGTTTAGTTTTATGTTTAAATGAAACATATTTTGAAAGGGTGGTCGTAATGGTATCAGTTGTAATAATGGCAGGAGGACGAGGGGAACGATTTTGGCCCAGAAGCAGAAAAAAACTTCCTAAACAGTTACTTAGTTTGACAGGTGATGGGAAAACTATGATCCAAATAACCGTTGAAAGAATCAAATCATTAGTTGAATATAAAAATATATACATAGTAACAAATGAAGAGTTTTCTGATATTATTAGCTATCAACTTCCCAATGTGCCAACTGAAAATATTTTAATTGAACCAGTTGCTAAAAATACAGCTCCCTGCATTGGACTAGCAGCAATACATATAGCTAAAAAAAATCCTGAAAGTGTTATGGTTATTTTACCTTCGGATCATATTATAGAGGATAAGCAGGAGTTTATAAGTATTTTAAATAGCGGAATTGAGATGGCAAATAATGAAGGTAATATTATAACAATTGGAATTACTCCAGGCCATGCAGAAACAGGTTATGGATATATTAAATTAGGTGATAAACATAGTGTAACTAAGAATAACTCCATTTTTAAAGTGGACAAGTTTGTGGAAAAGCCAAATTTTGAAAAAGCAGAACAATATCTTGCTTCAGGTGACTATCTTTGGAACAGTGGAATGTTTGTTTGCACGGCAAGTACAATGTTAAATTCTATGAATAAACACATGCCAGAATTATATATAGGATTAATGAAGATTAAAGATGCAATGGATGAAGATAATGAAGAAGAAATATTTCTAAAAGAATTCAATAAATTTCAGAGTATATCTATAGATTATGGGATTATGGAGCAAGCCGATAAGGTATATACTATTCCAGGTGACTTTGGATGGGATGATGTCGGTAGTTGGAATTCTCTTGAAAGAATAAGTGGTACAGATGTAGATGGGAATACAGTAATGGGTAATATTATAAGTATAGACACAAAAGGTTGTATTATTCAAGGCAATGGGAAGCTTATTGCAACAATTGGAGTGGAGAATTTAGTAGTGGTAGATACTGTTGATGCTACATTAATATGTGCAAAGGATAAATGTCAAGATATAAAAAAAATATTAAAGGAAATGAGAAATTCAAATAACGAATGTTGTCTTTAAAATATAAAAAGCAGATATTATGGAAAGGTGGGCAATTTCAAATGAAAAAGGCATTAATAACAGGAGTAACAGGGCAAGATGGATCATATTTAGCAGAATTATTGTTAGAAAAAGGATATGAGGTATACGGTTTAATAAGAAGAAAAAGTAAAGTTGATTATGGTAATGTAGAACATATAAAGAATAAAATAACGTTTATTTATGGAGATATGACAGACTGCGTTTCATTAATAAATGCTATGAAAACATCTCAGGCTGATGAAGTATATAACTTAGCTGCACAATCATTTGTAGCAGCATCATGGGGTACACCAATCGCTACAGCAGAAATGGATGCATTAGGTGTAACAAATATATTAGAAGCTATAAGAATAGTTAAACCAGAAGCTAGATTCTACCAAGCCTCAACTAGTGAGATGTTTGGGTTAGTTCAGGAAGTACCACAAAAGGAAACAACACCTTTTTATCCAAGGAGCCCTTATGGGGTAGCAAAATTATATGGACATTGGATTACTAAGAATTATAGAGAAAGCTATGGTATGTATGCTTGCTCAGGAATATTATTTAATCATGAATCGCCAAGACGAGGTAAAGAGTTTGTAACTAGAAAGATTACAGATTCAGTAGCAAGAATAAAGTATGGTATGCAGGATAAGTTATACCTTGGGAATATGGATGCAAAAAGAGATTGGGGCTTTGCGGGTGACTATGTAAAAGCAATGTGGTTGATGTTACAGCAGGAATCAGCAGATGATTTCTTAGTGGCATCAGGAGAAACCCATCCAGTACGAGAATTTGTAGATTTAGCATTTAAATATGCAGGAATAGAGCTTGAATGGAAAGGCGAAGGCGTAAACGAAAAAGGCATAAACAAAGGAAATCACAAAGTAGTGGTGGAAGTAAGTCCTGATTTTTTTAGACCAGCAGAGGTGGAATTACTTCATGGAAGTCCAGAAAAGGCAGCAAAGATTTTAAATTGGAAACCAGAGGTTTCTTTTAAAGAACTTGTAAAAGTGATGGTAAATGGAGATTTAAGAAGGATAGAACAAGAAGAAAATTATAATATTTATCTGGAAGTTGCAGCAGAAAAGGAAGCTAAAGGGTCAAGAATTTGAAAGCACTTATAACAGGAGTAAACGGATTTGTAGGAAAGTACCTATCAAAGTATTTAGTAGAACGAGGATATACCGTTTATGGAACTGTAATAGAAGATAATGTGGAAATGGATAATGTGAGCATTAAAAAAATGAATTTGCTTAATAAAGAGGAAGTATTGAAAACCATAAGAAGTATAAATCCAGATGCTGTATATCATTTAGCAGGTCAGAGTGCTGTAGGTTTATCTTGGAAAAATCCAACGCTTACAATGGATGTAAACATAAATGGAACAATAAATCTACTAGATGCAGTAAGAGAAAATGATATAGATACTAAAGTATTAATAATAGGTACAAGCGATGAGTATGGAGCGGTAAAACCAACGGATTGTCCAATAAGCGAAGAACATATATTAAATCCAGGTAGTCCATATTCTATAAGCAAAATGGCACAAGAACAAATAGCAAAGTTATATATAAATTCATATAAGATGAATGTAATTATGGTGCGAGCTTTTAATCATATAGGACCAATGCAAAGCAAAAACTTTGTTGTTTCTGATTTTGCTAGTAAAATAGCAGAAATAGAAAAAGGAGTAGAGCCTGTAATAAGAGTTGGAAATCTTGAAGCATATAGGGACTTTACTGATGTAAGAGATATTGTACGAGGATATACAATGCTTATGGAAAATGGAAAACTTGGAGAAGTATATAACATAGGATCAGGGCATCCATATAAAATACAAAATATATTAGATATTTTATTATCTTTATCAACTACTATGATAAAGGTTGAAATTGATTCAGATAAGTTGAGACCATCAGATGTACCGATAATGCAATGTGATAATTCAAAGATAAAATTACATATAAATTGGGTACCACAATATGACATAAAAAATACACTTAAAGACACATTAGATTACTGGAGAAATATGTAGCATGATTGCTACATATTTATTTTGGGAAGGAAGAACTTTATGGAACAATTAAAAGAATTATACAATTATAGAGAAATGTTATCAAACTTAGTAAAGAAAGATTTGAGAACTAGATATAAGGGGTCATTACTTGGATTTTTATGGACATTTATAAATCCATTGCTTCAATTAGGAGTATATACAATTGTTTTTTCAACAATAATGAGGGTCAATGTAGAAAAGTTTTATATGTACCTTTTTATAGCATTAATTCCTTGGTTATTTTTTGCTATAGCCATACAAGGTGGTGCATTATGTATAATAAGCAATAAGGATTTAATAAAAAAAATATATTTTCCAAGACTTATAATACCTATTTCAGTAGTGAATTCTGCATTTATGAATATGGTGTTTAGCATGATAGTAGTTTTTGTAGCACTGATAATTAGTGGGATTGGAATTAGCAAATATGTTGTGTTTTTACCTATAATAATGATTTTAGAATATTTATTTGCACTAGGCTTATCTTTTATGTTCGCAGCTATAAACGTCTATTTTAGAGATTTAGAGCACATATTAGGGATAATAATTATGGGGTGGTTTTACCTCACTCCGATAGTATACACTATTGACATGGTACCAGAAAAATACTTAGGACTTTTTTATTTAAATCCAATGACAAATATAATTGGAGCATATAGAGATATACTGTATTACAAAAGAATGCCTGAATTTGGGAAAATGGGCATTACATTAATATGTAGCATAGCATTTATAGTAGTAGGCTATTTAATATTCCAAAAGCTTCAAAAGAATTTTGCGGAGGAATTATAGAATGGAAGTAATAAAAGTAGATAATATATATAAAAGTTTTAAAATCTATTATGATAGAGGTTCAACACTTAAAGAAAAAATACTTTTTCAAAATAGAAATAGGCATGAAGTACATGAAGTTTTAAAAGGTATAAACCTTAGTATAAATAAAGGTGAAGTTGTAGGGTTAATAGGAGAAAATGGGTCAGGTAAAAGTACTCTTTTGAAATTAATGACAAAAATAATATATCCCAATAAGGGAAATATAGATATAAAGGGAAAAGTCTCTAGTTTACTTGAACTCGGAGCAGGCTTTCATCCAGATATGACTGGAAGAGAAAATATATATATGAATGCATCAATCTTTGGATTAACAAAAAAGGAAATAGATGAAAGATTAGAAGAAATAATAGGGTTTTCAGAACTTGGAGAGTTTATAGATAATCCTGTAAGAACATATTCTTCGGGTATGTATATGAGATTGGCTTTTTCAGTAGCGATTAATGTTGATGCTGAAATTTTATTAATTGATGAGATATTAGCAGTTGGAGATGCATCTTTTCAATCTAAATGTTTCAAAAAAATGCAAAAAATAAAAAATCAAGGAACTACAATAGTAATTGTATCACATGATTTAGCTTCTATAGAAAAATTATGTGATAAAGCTGTATGGATAGATGATGGGTATAAAAAAATTGAATCAAGACCACATGATGCAATTGCACAATATTTAGATAAGATAATGAATAAAGAAAACCAAGTAGAAAACGTAACCGATAAAAATAATAATAAAGAAAATACAGAAATTGTCCAAGCCGGTAAAATAAGTAATGAAGAACATATTAAAGAAAAAAAACCACAAAAAATTGAAAGGAACAGAACTGGAAATAAGAAAATAGAAATAGTAAATGTAGAAATAGTAGATTTAGAAACAAATAAAGAAAAATATAATTTCAAACCAGAAAGTAAGATAAAGATAATAATTAAATATATAAGAAACGATAATAAAATAACGGAGACTGTGGCAGGTATAGGTATATTTAGAAATGATGGAGTAAATTGTTATGGAACTAATACTTATGTCGATAATGCGGAAAAACTTAAAGTTAAAGATAATGGAGTTATTGAGGTTACAATAGATAAGATCCAGCTACTTGAAGGAGAATATACTTTAGATGTTGCACTACATGATGAGTATGGTATGCCATATGATTACATAAGAAGGACTAAAACTTTTAATGTATATAGCGTTATTAAAGATACAGGGGTTTTTAGAATAAAGCATGAATTTAAAGCCTTATAAGGCGATTGAAAATATTAAGGAAAACCAATTTTTTGATATTTACTAATTTTATAATTAGGCGCTTGTAGAATTCAAAAATAAAAACTATGGATTATATTTCGTTTGGTTACATCCATTTTCTCACAGTGGAGGAAGATATAAAAGCCTACCAGCTAAAAAGGTAGGCTAATCAATGGTTGTGTAATTATCACAATCGACTAATATAAAATCATAAAAAGGAGACTAATAATTATGCAAGATTCAACAAGTAAAATAGAAAAGGAGTTACAAGATATTCTATTTGCTAAAATAAAGCTTAACTCAAATTCAGGAAAACTAATTCATTCAGATAGTGGTGAATGTGGAAGTTCGCTAGAAGACCTGAAATTAGAGGCTAGTCAGTTAATTGCATTTACTAATATTAACATTGATCAGATTACAGTAAAATCATATGGAGGAATTAAAGGTCTCTTTAAAAGTGTTTTTAAAAGAATAGTTAGAAAAAGTACATATTGGTTATTTCAAAAATTATTTATTAAAATATCTAATTTCAATTTTGCAATTGTAAGCTTACTAAATAAGCTAATATTTCGTATAGATGATATAAAAAAGGAAAATGAACAAATAACAAACGAAAAAATCAGCAAATTTGAAAGTAAGTATTTAGAAACTAACAAGAAAATTAACGATATTGGCGATGAGTTTTTGAATTTAAAAAAGGAAAATGAACAAATAACAAACGAAAAAATCAGCAAATTTGAAAGTAAGTATTTAGAAACTAACAAGAAAATTAACGATATTGGCGATGAGT